>CAZMIS010000017.1:0-6107 GCA_964566325.1 uncultured Anaerolineales bacterium | reverse complement strand
TCCTGAGCGGAGCGCAGCGGAGTCGGCGCATCCTGAGCGGAGCGCAGCGGAGTCGAAGGACGCCGGCACGTCATCTCCCGCGCGAGGGCGGCGCGACCGAAAGCCGGCGGCCTCGTCTCTCGTCCCGCCCGAGACCAGCGGCCACGCGATCAGCCCGGCGACCAACGCCACCATGTAGGGCGCCAGCGTCAGCGGCGGAGCGCCGAGCACGCCGCGGCTGAACCCGCCCGCGAGGATCTCCACCATCTGGCCGAGGGGGACGAACGGATGCCCCGTCTCGTAGGTCGACAGCCACACGGCCGGCATCCACCGCAGGAAGGGCGCATAGGGCAAGAACAGTGCAGCCCCGTAGAGGGCTACCGCAGCAGCCCGCCGTGTGAGCCGCACATCCCATGGCACGAGCAGCAACCAGATCACCTGGACGGGAATGATGAGCGCGGCGACGAAGTGGGTGTAGAGCGCGAGGCTGGTCAGGACGTACAGCGCGACCCACGGCGCGGCCCGGCCGGCGCGACGCGGCCTTGCGATGGCGGTGACGGCCAGAAGCGACGCGGGGACGAGCGCGGTCAGCAGCCCGTACATCTTCGCCTCGCCGCCATACCAGGCCGCATAGGGCGCGGTGGCCAGCAAGAGAGCGGCCAGCAGCGCGATGGACGCGCGCGCGGTCAGCCGGCGGAGGATCAGGTAGGTGATGGGCACGGCCAACGTGCCGCCCAGCGCTGCAGGCAGCCGCAGGCTGAACTCGCTGTGGCCCGCCACGGCCAGCCAGGGACGCAGGAGCAGGAAGTAGAGCGGACCGTTCTGACCGGGCAGGCGGAACATGTCCAGCAGTTGCGGCAGCGGGCGGGTGGCGAAGAGCAGCGCGTCCACCTCGTCGCGCCACAGGCTCTGCGAAAGCAGCGTCCCCGCGCGCAGCGCGAAGGCGAGCACCGTGATGCTGAGGATCGCAAGGCGGGACGCGCGCGCAGACATGCGGCGCTACACCCTCTTGTTGCGCCGCGAAAGGAGGAAGATCGCGACCGCACCGCCGATCAGCAGCGCCGCACCGCAGAAATACCAGAGGGTGTTCAGGAATGCCACCGCCGCGCGCAGCCCGCGATCCTCCTGGGCCACGGGGGTGGCGGCCGGCTCCGGCTCGCTGCCGCCGCCCGACACGTTGGGCTGGGCGAGGGGCAGCTGCTTGATGTCGTCCGGGTTGACGATGGTGGGCGCGGGCAGGAAGCCGGCAACCGTTGGCGTAGCGATGATCTGCACCGGCAATGGGACGGAGGTCGGCGCCTCTAAAAGAGGGGCCTCTAACAGAGGCGCCTCCAGCGTAGGCGGGGCCGGGGGCGGCGCGGCCGGCGACCGCACGGGCGTGGAGACCAGCGGCGATGCCTGGGGCGCCGGCTGTGCGACCGCGCCGCTCGCCAGCGCGAGCGTCAACGTGCCCGCGAGCACGATCACGGCACAGATCAGCAGGGCGGAACGAACCTGGTTTCGCAACGCGAACTCGACCTCTTGTGCAACAGGATTCCGGCTGCGATTATAGCACGGTGCGCCGCGCCGCGGCAATTGTCTTCGGTGCGTGGATGCTGCGCCAGCGACCGCGACGGCACGGCCGGCCAACATTAACTGACACTTGACGACGCCAGCCGTTTGATTGTGCTATAATAGCTGCTGTCACACCGCCGTCATCCAGACCGCACCTCTCCGTGGAGGTCCATCATGACGCAAACCCCTGCCCCCGATGCCAGGCCCGGCCTGCGGCCCGAGGTCATCGCTGCGCTCATCACCGCGATCGGCGGCGTCATCGTCGCCGCCATCACGATCCTGCCCGACCTGATCGAGAAATCGCAGTTGCCGACGCCGACCCCGACGGCGGTCGTCGCAGACCTGGCAGGCGCGACCGTCCTGCCGATCGCGGCCCTGCCCGCGGCGGGTTCGACCGAACCACAACCTGCGTCCGAGGCGACCGCGGCGGGCGAGGCGGCGCCCATTGTCAGCGCACCGGCGATCGCAGCCACGGACACGCAGCCGCCCGCTGCGCTACCGTCGCCCACGCTCACCCCCACGCCGCTCGCGGCCACCCGCACACCGACGGCCGTGCCGCCGACCGCGGTCCCGGCCCCGCCCATCACGGCCGCCAACGCGGCATCCCTGGTCGGAACGTTGGTCATCCAGCCCTTCGGCGGCCCCAGCGACGTCGTGGCCATGCCGGATGGCCGGCGCCTGATCGTCGGAACGGCCTTCAAGGTCCTCGTCTACGATCTTGCGCAGCCTGATAAGCCGCTCTTCGAGATGGGGGAGGCGGGCAAGTCAGTGGCCTGCCTCGCGCTCGATGCGAGTGGCAGCCGGCTCGCGACCGGCGGGTCCAGCTTCGACGGCGCGATCCGCCTGTGGGATATGGCCGCAGGCGGCATCCTGCGGAACACGATCGCAGCCCACACGGAGAACATCTTCGACGTTGCCTACAATCCGGCCGGCGACCTCCTGGCATCCGCCAGCCGGGACAAGTCGCTGCGGGTGTGGAACGTGGCGAGCGGCGACCAGGTCTTCCAGTCGATGGCGCACAAGGACTGGGTGCATTCGGTCGCCTTCTCGCCGGACGGCGCGACGCTGCTCTCGGGCGGAGGAGACGCCACGATTCGCGTGTGGGATGTGGCGGGGTGGCAGGAGACCAGGTCACTCCCCGCCCACGAGATCACGGTGGACGCGATCGCGTTCAGTTCGTCGCAACCGCTCGTGGCCTCGGCCGGCCAATACGACCCCGCGGTGCAGCTCTGGAGCACCGAGAGCTGGGAGCCCGTCCTGGTGCTGCGCGGGCACGAGAAAGTGGCCGGCTATGGGGTCTTCAGCCTGGCAATGAGCCCCGACGGCACGCTGCTGGCGTCCGGGGGCGGCGACTATACGATCCGCGTGTGGGACATCGCCGCGGGCTCGCCCACCTATGGCACTTCCCTCGCCGTGCTCGAGGGGCACTCCGATTGGCCCGACAGCCTGCTCTTCACGCCCGACGGGTCCACCCTGATCTCAGCCAGCGACCGCGACGGGACGATCCGCCTCTGGCAGATCCCGCCGGCGGGGAACTAGCAGCAGCCCGCCGCCGCGCCCGTCACGTTGCGGTGCGGCCCGATCCGTTCCAGTACAGGAAGGCGATCGCACCGATCAGCAACGCTGCGCCCAGGATGCCCAGTGTCCCGAGGCGCTCGCCGAAGAAGAGGACCGCCAGCAGCGTCCCGGTCAGGGGCTCCAACAGGCTCGCGATCGCCGCCTCGGACGCGGTGGTCTGCTGCACCCCGTGGTAGAAGAAGGCATAGCCCAGCGCCGTCGGCGCGATGCCCAGGTAGAGGAACAGGGCCCAAACCGGCAGCGGGTAACTGAGGGACACGCCGGTCGTGGCCGCCATGAGGGCCAGGAGCAGGCCCGCGCCGATGCCGACCGCGATGGTCACGGACCACAGGGGATGATAGCGATGGGCCAGCCGGCGGCTGGCCAGGATGAACGTGGCGAAGCAGGTCGCCGCGCCGAACGCGAAGAGGATGCCCCGCAGGGCCGCAGCGCCCTGCAGGCCCGCCTCCACCTGGCCCACCCCGATCAGCAGCACCGTGCCGGCCAGCGCGGAGACGAGCGCGATCGCGACGCTGAGCGTCACCCGCTCGCGCAGCAGGGCGGACGAGGCGAGGCTCACCAGCACCGGCGCGGTGCAGATGGTGACCAGGGTGGCGATGGCAACGCCCAGCTCCGCCACGGCCGCGAAATAACAGGCCTGGGAGATGCCCAGCGTGGCGCCCGCGAGGAGCAGCAAGGCGAGGTCGCGGCGGTGGATCTGCAGGCTGCCCGAGCCGTGCATGATGCGGTAGGCCGCCAGCAGGATGGGTGCACCCAGGGCGAGCCTCGCCGCCGCGACTGTGATCGGGCTGGTGCTGGCGAGCGAGTAGATGGTCTTCGTCACCACGCCCGACGTGCCCCAAAGGAACGCGGCCAGCAGCACGAAGAGCAATCCCCGCCGCGCGCTGCTGCGGCCGGCATCAGCGTCCCTGGTCATCAAGTCGCATCTCCTCGCGCCGTGATCCATCCTCCCCACCGCGGTGGGCTGCCCCGCATTGTACTGCCTGCCGGCGTGCTGTCAACCGCTTGCGCGCCTCGCAGTCCGGCCGGCTGGTCAAATCACGCATCCTGGGCTAAACTAGCCCCCGCAGCGGGCGCCAGGCCCCGCGGACTACCCTTCAGGGAGCATCGATCCTTGTCCGACACCGTCCAACCCTCGCGGACCCACATCATCACCTGTGCCACGCTGGAGGGCGAGCTGAACCGCTTCGTCTCACCCGATGATGCATCGTGCCATTGCCTGCCGTTTGGCCTGCACAACACGCCCCAGAAGCTGCGCGCGACGTTGCAGGAAGCGATCGATGCCGCGCCGGACAGCGCAGACACGATCCTGTTGGCGTACGGCATGTGCGGCCACGGCGCGGTCGGTCTGCGCTCGGACCGCTGCCGGCTCGTCATCCCCAAGGTGGACGACTGCATCGCCATCTCCCTCGGCTCGCGCGAGGAACACCTGCGCCAGTCGGCCCGCGCGCCGGGCACCTTCTACCTCACCAAGGGCTGGATCGCGGCCGGCGACGACCCTTACACCGAGTACCTCAAGGCCGCGGAGCGGTACGGCCACGAGAAGGCCTACCGGATCGAGAAGCTGGTCATCGCCAACTACACCCGCCTGGCCTTCATCAACACCGGCGGCACGGACGAGGAGTTGGCCGAAGCACGCGCCTACGCGCGGCACGTGGCCGACTTCTTCGGCCTCGCGTTCGAGGAGATCGAGGGGTCAGACGTCTACCTGCGCAAATTGGTGGAAGGCGGCTGGGGCGGTGACTTCGTCCTTGTAGAGCCGGGCGAGACCGTCGAGGCCAGCCACTTCGCTGCGACGAACAGCGAAAGCTGAGCCGCGACGCGCTTCACAGGTTAGGGCACCGTGATGGGCCGCGAGCGGCCCATCACGGCATCAAGCCAATCCTTCAATCAGGTAAATCAAGGTTAAGACCCGCCCTCCAGCATCCCGATGAGCTTGAGCAGGCTCACCTTGCTCTCCGCGGTCGTCTCGCCCAGCAGGCCGGCAATCTCGTGCGCCACGCGCATCTGGTTCTGGATCACCTCGTTCACGCGCTGGATGGTCTCGCGCTGCAGCTGCAGCAGCTCGTTCTTCTGCTGCCATTCGTGCGTCACGTCGACCATGATGCACGCGATGATGCGTTCCGCGTGGATGGGGAACATCACCTTGCGCACGTGCAGGTCGTACGCGCGATAGTGCTTCTCGCGCGCCTTGACGGCCTGGTTGCTCTCCCAGACCTGCAGGAATTCCTCCGGGTCATCCACCAGCGTCGACACGGGCTGGCCGATCACGCGTTCCGGCGCCGTCTTGAACATGGCACAGAGCGCCTGGTTCACCACCGTGATCTTCAGGTCGGTGTCGACGACCAACAGGCCGTTGGGGTCGTAGTCCCACAACAGCTCCCACATCGTCTTCTGGGTCTCTTCCAATGAACCTCCCACTTGCCTGCGACCGGAATGCGAGCCGCAAGGCGGCCACTGGGGCCATTATAGTGCCTGCCGGCCGGATAGGATCAATCGGGCGCAGCGCCCTTCGACTACACTCCGCCACCCTGTCGGGCGGCGGAGTTCCGCTCAGGATGCCTGAGAAGTCGTCGGCAGCGCCGCATTCGACACGACAGGGCGTGCGGAGTACAATGCTGCGACACCCGCGCACAGGAGCGTCGCATGCCTGAACACAAATGGTGGCAGACCGCCGTCTTTTACCAGATCTATCCGCGCTCGTTCGCGGACGGCGACGGTGACGGCATCGGCGACTTCCGCGGCATGATCGACCGGCTCGACTACCTGGTCGACCTAGGCATCCACGCAATCTGGCTGTCGCCCCATTTCCCCTCGCCCAACTGGGACTGGGGCTACGACATCAGCGATTACTGCGCGGTCGCACCCGAATACGGCGGCATGCCCGCGTTCCGTGCCTTCCTGGACGCGGCCCACGCCCGCGGGCTGCACGTCATCCTCGACCTGGTGCTCAACCACACGAGCGACCAGCACGCCTGGTTCCTCGAGTCCCGCTC
>CAZMIS010000016.1:0-23137 GCA_964566325.1 uncultured Anaerolineales bacterium | reverse complement strand
CAAGGTCATAACACAATCATGCCACAGCCTGTCAAGGGTAACGCTGAACAGTTACTTCGAACCTGACCCTTCACAAAGTGTGCCTCACGACGGTTCCGAATGCCCGCATCTTCGTGTATGATGTGCGCGTCACACCCTCCGGCCATCGAGTTGCACATGACAGGTGGACCTTCTATGCACAACGAACCGGGCAACAAGCCGGCTCACTCGCCCGCTGCTACCGATGTCGCACAATCGGTACGGCTCCGCGTCCGCCCGTTCCAGCCCGCCGACCAGGCCGCCGCGCGGCGTCTCATCCTCGACGGGCTTGGCGAGCATTTCGGCTTCATCGACGAGACCCTGAACCCGGACCTCGACGAGATCGCCGCGCACTACATCGACACCGGCCAGCGCTTCTTCGTCGCGGAACTCGAAGGCAGGATCGTGGGCACGGCCGGCCTGCACTTCGAACCAATCAGCCCGCGCATGGGGGTGGGCGAGGCCGCGCGCATCGTACGCATGTCGGTGGACCGCAGCAACCGCCGCCGCGGGATCGCGTCCGCCCTGGTCGACGCATGCCGGCAGGCAGCACAGGAACACGGCGCACGTGAGCTGCGCGCATTCACCGAGCCGCATTGGCCCGACGCGCTGGGCTTCTACACCTCCCTCGGCTTCGTCGAATACGGCCGTGATCCGATCGACGTCCACCTGCGCCTGTCGCTGGCCTCCGACCGCCCGTGAACCCGCTCAGCGTTCGTTGCGCGTTCACGGACCTCTCTGCTATACTCATCGCATGTCGTACGGCGTGCCCGTACAGTCGCCACTGTCCCGGGCCGCCTCCCCCCAACACCCAATCCTATTGACGCGAGGACAATCGGCATGAAGCAAGCATGGTGGAAGGAAAGCGTCGTCTACCAGATCTACCCGCGCAGTTTCTGCGACAGCAACGGCGACGGCGTCGGTGATTTACAGGGAATTATCAGGAAACTGGACTACCTCAAGGAGCTGGGCGTCGACGTCATCTGGCTCTGCCCGGTCTACAAGTCGCCCAACGACGACAACGGTTACGACATCAGCGACTATCGCGACATCATGCCCGAGTTCGGCACGCTGGCCGACTGGGGAGAATTGCTCGCCGGGATGCACCGCCGCGGCATCAAGCTCGTGATGGACCTAGTCGTCAATCACACCTCCGACGAACATCCATGGTTCATCGAGTCCCGCAGCTCGCAGGACAGCCCCTATCGCGACTACTACGTGTGGCGACCGCCCAACAATGGCCGCGAGCCCAACAACTGGGTGTCCCACTTCAGCGGCTCCGCGTGGCAGTATGACGAGGCCACGGGCGAATACTATCTGCACCTCTTCTCCCCCAAGCAACCCGACCTCAACTGGGAGAACGCAGACGTGCGCCGGGAGGTCTACGACCTGATGCGCTTCTGGCTCGACAAGGGCATCGATGGCTTCCGCATGGACGTCATCAACATGATCTCCAAGACGCCCGGCCTGCCCGATGCGACGCCCGTCACGCGCGACCGCTACCAGTACGGTGGCCAGCACTTCCTCAACGGCCCGCGGCTGCTCGAGTTTCTCGGCGAGATGAAGGCCGAGGTCCTGTCGAAGTACGACATCCTCACCGTCGGCGAGACGCCCGGCGTGACGACGCAGCACGCGCTGGGGCTGACGGACGCGCAGGACGGTGCGCTGAGCATGGTGTTTCAGTTCGAGCACATGCACCTGGACGCCGCGCCCGAGGCCGGCTCCTCCCGGCGGACGATCCGGAAATGGCGGCTGACCGAGCTGAAGAAGATCATGTCGCGCTGGCAGCGCGATCTCGAAGGTCGCGGCTGGAACAGCATCTACCTGGGCAACCACGACCAGCCGCGCCCCGTCTCCCGTTTCGGCGACGACCGCGCCCATCGCGTCGAATCGGCCAAGATGCTCGCCACGTTCGTCCACATGCTCCAGGGCACGCCCTACGTCTACCAGGGCGAAGAGATCGGGATGACGAACGTCGCATTCGAGTCGATCGGGGACTACCGCGACATTCAGGCGCTGAACCTGTATCGCGAGCTGGTCGGGGAGAAGGGCATGGCGCCCGCAGACGTCATGCCGATCCTCCACGCCAAGAGCCGCGACAACGCGCGCACGCCCATGCAGTGGCATGCAGGCGCAAATGCCGGCTTCACCGCCGGCACACCGTGGATCAAGGTCAACCCCAATTACACGGAGATCAACGTGGAGCGGGCCCTGGCCGATCCAGACTCGATCTTCTACTACTACCGCGAGTTGATCCGGCTCCGCAAGGCGAATCCCGTCATCGTCTACGGCGCCTACGACCTCCTGCTGGACGACGACGAGGCCATCTACGCCTTCACCCGGACCCTGGCAGAAGACCGGCTGCTGATCATCCTGAACTTCACCGGTGGGGCGCCGATCTTCTCGCTGCCCGGCGATCTCACATTTTCCGGCAAGGAGTTGCTCATCAGCAACTACCCGGTCGACGAGGCGCAGCCCCTCCGTGGTTTGGCCCTGCGGCCGTACGAGGCGCGCGTCTACCGCCTGACGTAAGAACCGGGCACTTTCGAAACCAGGAAACGGCGAATCAACACATGCATCACGAGCTCACGGTGCTGCTCACCATCGTCCTGGCCGTCGCCTTCGGGTTGACGGCACAGGTGCTGGCACATCGCTGGCGCATCCCGGCCATTGTGCTGCTGCTGCTCTTCGGCGTGCTGCTGGGCCCGGCCGTCACGGGCCTGGTCCAGCCCGGGCTGCTCGGTCAGGGCCTGACGATCCTGGTCAAGCTGGCCGTCGCGGTGATCCTGTTCGAGGGATCCCTGAACCTGCGCCTGAGCGCACTGCGCGACAGCCTGTCAGAGGTGCGCAACCTGGTGACCATCGGGGTCGCTGTGACCTGGATGCTGACCACGCTGGTGGCGCGCTTCGTGGCGGGCCTGAGCTGGTCACTGGCCATCCTGTTCGGCGCGCTGCTCACCGTCACCGGCCCCACCGTCGTGCAGCCGCTGCTCAAGCGTATCGACGTACCGCGGCGCGTCAAGACGATCCTGGAGGGCGAGGCCATTCTCATCGATCCGATCGGCGCGATCCTGGCCGTCGCGGTGCTCGATGTCGTCCTCAGCCTCTCCGCGAACAGCTTCGCCGGCCCGGGAGCGGCGCTGTGGGCCTATTTCGGGCGCCTTGTCATCGGGGGCGCGGTCGGCGCCGGCATGGCGCTTCTGCTTTCCCGGCTGATGAAGATGCACCATCTGATCCCGGCCGAGCTGAGCAACCTGGTCGTGCTCGCCGCGGTCTGGCTGGCCTTCGGAATTGCCGAAGGGCTCGAGAGCGAGGCGGGCATCATGGCGTCAGTCGCCATGGGCCTCGCACTGCAGCGCGAAGCCGTGCCCGGAGAGCGGCAACTCCGCCACTTCAAGGAGACGCTCACCACCCTCAGCATCAGCGTCCTTTTCATCCTGCTCGCGGCCAACCTGAGGGTCGAAACGATGCTTGCCGAAGGGCTCAACGGCGTATTTGCCGTCCTGCTCATCATGCTGGTCGTGCGTCCCATCTCCGTCGCGATCAGTACGTGGCGCACGGCCCTGACTTGGCGGGAGAAGGGCCTGATCGCCTGGATCGGTCCGCGGGGCATCGTCGCCGCATCGGTCGCGTCGCTTTTCGGCATCACGCTCGCCCAGGCAGGCTTCGCGGGCGGCGAACGGCT
This sequence comes from uncultured Anaerolineales bacterium, assembly GCA_964566325.1. GTDB lineage: Bacteria > Chloroflexota > Anaerolineae > CG2-30-64-16 > CG2-30-64-16 > JALOOB01. The sequence continues at coordinate 19,434 of CAZMIS010000016.1, read as the reverse complement.
CCCTGCGCTGACGTTCCTGGCCATCATCATGACGGTCACCATCCAGGGCCTGACGGCCTCGCGCGTGGCCCGGCTGCTCGGGCTGCACAGCCTGGAGGGACGCCGGGTGGTCATCGTGGGCGCGAACCGGCTGGGGCTGGCGCTGGCGCGCGTGCTGGTGGCCAACGGACGCCCGGTATCAGTGGTGGACACCAACCAGGCGCTGGCCGACGAAGCTGCAGGGCAGGGCTTCGACACCGTGCACGGCAACGCCCTGGACGAGAGCGTCCTCGAAGAAGCCTGCATCGGTGATGCAGAGACGCTGCTCGCCGTGACCTCAAACTCAGAGGTCAACGTGCTGGTCTCGCAACTGGCGGCCGACGAGTTCGGCTTCCGGCGGGCTTATCCCGTCGTGAGCGCACCCGAAAAGGGCGCAGGCGCAAGAACGCTGGCACAGAGCGGCATCATCATGGCCTTCGGCAAGCCCATGGACGTCTTCGGATGGGAACATGCCGACGTGTGCGATCTGAGCGTGAACGTTCGCCCGGAATGGACGAACAGGCCGGTCGCGTCGCTCGCCCTGCCTGCAGACGTCGCTCCGGCGCTGCTCTTGCGGGGAGGCAGCGCCGAGATCGTGCATGCCCAGCAGTCGTGGCAACCCAACGATCGGGTCATTTTCCTGACGCGTTGCTCTGCAGAGCAGGCACATGCGGCCCTGGCCAGCGATGTTCCTGCCACCCTGGACGTCGTCCCGCAGCCCAGTTCTACCTGACGGGGCTGCACAGCAACGATGGTGAACGACATGGACGAAGACCGCATCCGCTACCTTCAACTCCTGGCGAAGCAATATCCGTCGATCCGGGCTGCGTCCACCGCGATCGTGGACCTCAACGCGCAGTTAAACCTCCCCAAGGGCACGGAACATTTCGTGTCGGACATACACGGCGAGTTCGAGGCGTTTCGCCACGTGCTCAAGAACGGCTCCGGCTCGATCAAGCGCCGGATCGATGAGATCTTCACTGACACGCTGACGCCCCAGGAGAAAAGCTGCCTCGCCACGCTCATCTACTACCCTGAAGAGAAGCTCCCCCAGATCCTGAAGTCCCTCCCCGATCCGACCGGGTGGTATCGCACCACGCTGGTCCACCTGGTCGAGCTGAGCCGAGATCTTGCGGGCAAGCACCCGCACGCCTGGGTGCGGCCATTCCTGCCCGACGACCTGGCAGGCATCATCGAGGACCTGCTCTACGCGCAGGACTACCTCAAGGATAAGGCCGAGTACTATCACAGCCTGCGCGAGACCATCATCGCCACCGACAGTGCACGCACCGTGATCGTCGCACTGGTCGAGCTCATCCAGCGCCTGGCGATCACCCGCCTGCACGTCATCGGCGACATCTTCGATCGCGGCCCCGCGGCCGACCTGATCGTCGACACGCTGATGGACTATCACAGCGTGGATGTGCAATGGGGCAATCACGATATCGTCTGGATGGGCGCCGCAGCCGGCAGTGAGGCCTGCATCGCAAACGTGATCCGCATCGGCCTGCGCTACAACAACGTGGGCACCCTGGAGCACGGTTACGGCATCAGCCTCCTGCCGCTGGCCTCCTTCGCCATCGACACCTACGGCGACGATCCGTGCGAGCAATTCCTGCCGCCGCCCAGCGAGGATGACGAGCTGACCGGCGATGAGCGGCGGCTCGTCGCGAAGATGCACAAGGCGATCTCGATCCTGCAGCTCAAGCTGGAGGGGCAGATCATCCTGCGGCGTCCCCACTTCCAGATGGAACATCGCCTCCTCCTGGACAAGGTAGACTTCACCGGCGGCACGATCCGCCTGGGCGACACGGTCCACCCGCTGTTGGATGCCCGCTTCCCGACCGTAGACCCGCAGCGGCCGTACGAACTCACGGCCCGCGAGAAGGGCCTGATGGAGCGGCTGCGGCTCTCGTTCACCAGCAGCCCGCGGCTCCAGCGCCACGTTCGCTTCCTCTTTTCAAAGGGCGGGATGTACCTGGTTCACAACGGCAACCTGCTCTTCCACGGGTGCGTCCCGATGAATGAGGACGGCGCATTCAAGGGCGTGCAGGTGGACCAGGGCATGGTGTCGGGGAAGGAACTGATGGAGCGTTTCGGCCGGCTGGCGCGTCAGGGTTACTTCGCCACGGACAATCCGGAGCGGAAGCTGGAGGGGATGGACACGATGTGGCGGCTGTGGAGCGACGCGCAGTCGCCCCTGTTCGGCAACGAGAAGATGGCGACCTTCGAGCGCTATTTCATCGGGGACACAGCCACCCACGTCGAGAAGCGCAATGCATACTACAAGTTCCGGGATGACGAGGGCACCGCGCGGCGCATCCTGGCCGAGTTCGGCGTGAACCCCGATACGGGGCACATCATCAATGGCCACGTGCCGGTGCGGGTGAAGCGCGGGGAAAACCCGGTCAAGGCCAACGGCAAACTGCTGGTGATCGATGGCGGGTTCGCCAAGGCCTACCAGGGACAGACGGGGATCGCGGGCTACACCCTGGTGTACAACTCGTGGGGCTTACTGCTGGCGGCCCACCCACCGTTCGATTCCGTGCAGAAGGCCCTCGACGCGGAATCGGATCTCACCTCGACAACACGAATCCTGGAGAGCAACGACGTCAGGATCCGCATCAAGGACATCGACCTCGGCCGGGCGATGCAGGGGCAGATCGACGACCTGCAGGCGCTGCTCGCCGCGTACCGGTCCGGGCTGATCCAGGAAAGCTGACGACGCAGCGCCGCCTGCGTCGATGGGATCAGGACGACTTCAGCACCTGGGCGAAGTCCTCCAGATCGTGCCAGCCGTAGACCCACAGGCGGGGCAGGGTCATGAGCTCGCCCGCGCGCGCCGTGTGACCTGGATCGATCGTGCAGGCTGTGCGGTAGCCGATCTCGCGCGCCGCCGCGATCACCCGATCGTCATACAGGCCGAAGGGATAGGCCAGGGCGGTGATGGACTTCCCGGTGACCTCCTCCAGGGCCGCCTTAGACGCCTTCAACTCCCACGTCAGCAGATGCGGCTCGGACTGGGTCAGGTATGGATGGGTCGAAGAGTGACTGCCGAACTCCATCCCGCCTTCGCTCATCTCCCTGATCTGGGGCCACTCGACCGTGCCCTCCAGGTTGTCGATCCAATTGGTCGCGATGAAGAAGGTGGCCACCTGGCCGTGCTCCCGGAGGATGGGGTATGCCTCGTGATAGATGTCGTCCCAGCCATCATCGAAGGTGATGATGACGGGGTTGGGCGGCAGGGTGACCTCGCCCCTGAACGCAGCCTCTAGCTGGGCAAACGTGATCGTATGGTAGCCGTTGCCCTTCAGCCAGGCCATCTGCTCGCGAAAGTCCTGCGGCGACACGCTGAGTTGGTGGTAGTCCGCGCCCAGCTTCTCTCCATCATCGTCGAGATGATGGTACATGAGGATGTGCACCTTGGCGCTGTCGATCGGTGCGGGCACGGGGGTAGGCGGGACCGCTGCAGTCGCACCAGCCGCCGAAGCAGCCACCGCGGCCGCCCGCTCGCCGCGCACGACCGACACAAAACCGGCCGTGGCCAGCGCGAATACGACGATACATGCCAGCATGCCCAGGACAAGTTTCGACCCGCGTTGTTTCACCATGCAATCCTCAGCGATCGAGATCGTTCGTACGGGACAAGTGGAGAGGTCCCGGCGAGCACACCCGTGGCCGCCAGGCCCCAAGGATAACATATATCACTTCAGATGAAGAAACAGAAAGCACCGGGAGGCACAATCAGCTGGTGCGCGGTCCCGGTGCTGGTGATCGGTCGCCGTGGCGATCACGCCTCCTGCATGCGGAGACGCTGGCTGCTTCCGCCGCCCTTCAGCGCGGACTGCACCATCAGGAACTCGCCGATGTTATCCATGGTCACCAGGCCCACCAGGCGCCCGTTATCGACCACCGGGATCGTGTGGCACTGGCACTCCTGCAGCCGCAGAGAGACCGGCTCGAGCATATCGGCCGAGTCGGCAACCATGAAGTCACGGCGCATGACGTCGGCCACGGGCGTCTCGACGCCCACGCGTCCGAGCGCGGTCAGCAGATCGGCCCGGGGCAGCACGCCGACCACGCGGCCGTCTTCCACTACCGGGAAGTCCTGCTGGGCGCCGCTCAGCACCAGTTCAACGGCTCGCGAGAGCGCATCGCCGGGCGCCAGCGTGCGGAAGTCGGTGATCATGGCGCGGCGCAGCGGGATGCCCCCGAGGGCAGACTTCACCTGCGCCAGGCCGGCTTCCTGCTGTGCGCCGATCCAGACGAACAGCGCGGTGAAGAGCAGCAGCGGGTTATTGAAGAGCCCAAACAGGCCGAGCAACAGGGCAAAGCCCTGTCCCACCGACGCGGCGATCTGGGTCGCACGGCCATATTCCATCCGCATGGCCAGAAGGGCGCGCAGGACGCGCCCGCCATCCATCGGGAAGGCTGGAATCATGTTGAAGAGCGCCAACACCATGTTCACCAGGAACAGGCGCTCGATCAACGATCCGCCGCTGACGCTCAGGGTGCTGAGGGGCTCCAGTCCGTTGGTCAGCACGAGCCAGAGAAACAGGATGGCGCCGATCACTACATTGACGGCGGGCCCAGCCAACGCCACCCACAACTCCTGGATGGGCTGGTCGGGCATACGTTCGAGGCGGGCCACGCCGCCGATGGGCAACAGCGTGATGTCACGCGTCTTGATCCCGAAGCGCCGCGCAGTCAGCGCGTGTCCGTACTCGTGCGCGACCACCAGGGCGAAGAGCAGCAGGATGAACGCGACCCCTGCCAACGCGGCTGACACTGTCCCGCCTGCCAGCAGGTTGGCCAGCACGATCCAGCCGATCAGCAGCAGGAATGTCGCATGCATGTACACGCCGATGCCGGCGAACTCACCGATCTTCCACGACCATCTCATCATTCCACCTCACAGCGTCGATCCAACCAAGGCTCACTTCCTAAGTCTATACAAAGCCGGGACATTTCCCGTCAGTCACACTACATTTGACTCTTCATACGTGCTAAAGGTTACACTAAATCAGCGGCTATCATTGCACTATTTGGTGCTATACTGAAGCCATAGTGCCGCTTCGTCACGCGTGAAATCGGACCCCGCCATACCGTTAGCGGCAGGGCCTGCAGTTTGTCACAGGAGGCCGTTCCCATGAAACGCAAAGCAGTGGCATGGATCATCGTCTGCCTCGCGGCCTGTTTTTTTGCCGCGAGCCCGTCCCTGGCCTCGACTCCGTCCGCGACCGGCGATCCGCCGGATCCCTCGTTCATCGACCCTTTCGTTCTCCCCGATAGCGTCGTGCGCATCAGCGAGGTGTTGGCCCGCCCGCCCGCCGGCCAGCATCAGTGGGTGGAGTTGCATCGCAGCGGACCGGCCACCCGCCTGATCTACCTGCCGCTCGTGTTGAAGGCAGCGGGGCAGGCCGCCGCCGTCGAGGCGGCGGCCGTTCCCCCTGACATGAACGCCATGACGGAAGCGGCCCCCGCTGCGTCGCCCGATCCGGACATCAGCGGCTGGCAGGTGAGCAACCAGAGCGGCGGCAACTACACGATCCCAGCCGCGCTGCCCCCCGTGCCGCCCGGCGCGTTCATCCTGATCCGCTTCGACGGTCAGGCTGCGGACAAGAACGACTATAACTTCTCCGACGGGCTCGCGGTGCTGCATGCGCCCGCGAACATCTTCGTGCCCGCCGCGGACCAGGTCGCCCTGTACAGCGAGGCGACGCACAACGCTCAGACGATCCGGGACTTCGTGGCGTACGGAGGGGCGCCCGGTGACGCCGCAAGCGACGCGATCTCGGCCGGGCTTTGGAAGGCCCACTGGTGGATCGATTTCAGCGTCGGTTCCGGCGCACAGGAGGCCGGCGCGCCGCCGCCGGCCAACCGGAGCATCGGCCTGCTGCCGGGCCACGCCAACCATTCACCCGACGACTGGGCCGTCTACGGCGTGGAGGACCAGACGCCCGGTCACGCCAACCCGACGCCGCGCGCAGTGTGGACAACGGCCGCGACGGGCGCAACCATGGCCAGCGATGGGTTCGCACTGGGCTGGATGTTCGTGCCCGGCGCCACCTACCAGCTCCAGATCGACAACAACGCAGATTTCGGCACGCCGCTCGTCGACCTCATACTAAGTCAGCCGTATTACCAGCCCGCTTCGCCCATGCCGGGCGGCATATTCTGGTGGCGCGTGCGCAGCAGCCTCGGCACACAGCAATCCGCCTGGTCAACGCCTCTCAGCGTCACCGTCGTGCCGGTGGCCGGCGCATCGGCTGCCAGTGACACCGACGCAGCCTTGGGTGTCGCGGCCGAGAAGGTGCTGGCCATAACATGGCTGCGCCAGAAGAAGGACAACCCGCTGCTGTGCCTGGACGGAGACGACGAGGGCAATCCTGCGACCTCGGGCCAGGAAGTGGCGTGGGATGCAGTGCACACGGACGGTATCTACACTCACGGCCGCAACAGCTGCGTGCGCGCGTCCATCGCGATGATCGTGACCCGCTACGGCGGCAGCCTGAGCATGGATCGTATCGGGTACCGGCTGTTCGAGAACGGCGGCAGCCCGCTGGCCGACATCGGCGAGATCGGCAACCCGCTGCGCGACCTGGGCCACGACCGCACCACCCTGGTGTGCGGTGGCGACGGCAGCCACGGGGGCCAGTTGCTGTCTTGGGCCTTGGGCGGCGCCGCCTTCGACTACGGCCACGAAGACAGCACAGGCAAGCCGACGTTCGCGCAGATCCGCGGCTGGATCGACGCCAACCGGCCGATCATGCGCTTCTTCAACGGCCACCAGACCGTGATCGGTGGCTACCGCACGCTGACCGACAGCACAGAGCAAATCCGCCTGTTCGACCCCTGGAGCGGCACAACCTGGGAAAACTACAACACGTTGGGCATCCGCTGCTACTACGTAGCACCGGCCTCCGCGCCCGATGTCCGATCGGACGAGCCGGCCATCTGGAGCGATTCGGACGGCGACGGCATCATGGACTGGGACGAACAGGTGCGCTTCCACACGCAGGCAGCGTACGCGGACTCAGACGATGACTGGGTGCCGGATAAGGCCGACCTGCGGGAGTACGTGTTCGACAGCGGGGGCGCCTACAGCCTGCGCACCGCGGATCTCGACGCAGACGGTCAACGCAAGGAAAAGGACGCCAACAATGACGGCGACGGCGCGGTGGACGGCTGCGAAGACCTGGACCGCGACGGCAAGTACGAGCCCGCGTCTGGCGAGACGAACAACTTCGACGCGCTGAGCCAGCGCGCGTGCCTGCCCATCTTCGAGATCCTGCAACCCACGCAGACCAATCCCGCCAACGCGGGCGCCAACGACGCGCCCGACAAGATTCTCATCCAGGTAAAGACCGCCACCCCGCCCAGTGCACCCGTGACGTACACCGCGGCCAGCTTCAAGGTGCAGATCGGGGGACAGGAATCGCCCGTGCTCGCGGCCTATCGCGCGCTGGACACTCACTTCCTCGTGGTCAGTGCGGCAGCGCAGGCCGCGCCGGACTACTACGACCTGACCGTGACGCTGGACACCCAGACCGACACGGAGACGCGTGCGGTATTCTACCTGCCCAAGTTGCGCGCGGACCAGGTGCTGGTGATCGACCGCTCGGGCAGCATGACTGAGTATGAGAAGATTGCCGCCGCGAAGAACGCGGCGCGCGCGTTCATCGACCACACCAACGTGGACGACATGATCGGCGTAGTATCCTTCGCCTCCGACGCGACGGTCGACTACCCGCTGACCGCCGTGGCAGGCGACACGCAGTGGAACGCCGCCAAGGCTGCGGTGAACGGGCTTGCCGCGTCGGGCGTGACAGCGCTGGGCCAGGGTGCAAGGCTCGGATACGACTCGATCGTCGCGGCCGGCAGGGACGATCATGACTGGAGTCTTGCCCTGCTGAGCGACGGGATGGAAAACGTCTCACCCTATTGGTCCGATGCGACCGTAAGCGGCGTCATCGTGCCGTCGCGCGTCGTCGTGCACACGGTGGCGCTGGGCCGGGACGCGGACACGTCACTGCTGAGCCACATCGCCGGCGTCACCGACGGCGGGGCATTCGAGGCCGGCGTCGACGTTCTGCCCGCCGCCGCCGCGACCGGTATCGAAGCTCCCGCCGCGCCGCCAGGCCCCAACCTGCCGACCACGCTGCCAAACCGGCTGGCCGACGTTTACAAAGCGATCGGCGAGGTGAATGGCCACCAGCAGCGCATCTCGGAACGCACCGGCTACCTCTGCGAAATGGTGACCTTCGAGGTTCCGGTCGAGAAAGGGCTGCCCGAAGCGATCTTCACGGTCAACTGGGACACCGTCGAGGCCTGGATGGAGATGACCCTGATCGATCCCGACGGCGTCACCGTCAAGCACAACCCACCCAAGGTGCGCGAGATCCGGGACGCGACGCACCACCAGTTCCGGGTGATGGAGCCGATGGGGGGCGTCTGGGTCGTGCGGCTGTTGGCCAAGCCGTGCACCAACTACCTCTTCATCCTCTCGGCCCGCTCGCAGACCAGCATGCACCTGGGCTTCGGGCTGCCGCCTGCAGAGCGGACGGTGGGTTCAGCGATCCCCATCCTGGTGGTCCTGACCGACGAGAAGGCGATCGCAGACGCGGAGGTGTTGGCACTGGTTCAGGGCCCGGGCCCGGACGTGGTGGAATTGCTGCAACTCTACGACGATGGCCGGCACGCGGACGGCCGCTCCGGGGACGGCGTCTATGGCGGCCTCTTCAGCCGGACGGTGCTACCCGGCCAGTACGTGGTCAAGGCGACCGGATCGGGCAAGAATAACTACGGCGAGCCGTTCGAACGACACCGCACCGGCGGCTTCTCGGTGCTGCCGCGCGTCGGCTACATCTGGGAGGGCGATCTTGCCACAGCCGTGGCTTACCGGGAGCTACTGCAGGGGGACGGCTACACCGTGGATCTGATCCACATCGATGAGGTGCCAAAGACAGACTGGACGCGCTACAGCCTCGTCGTCATCGGCCCCGAAACCGGAGACAGCAGTCGCTGGGGCACGACGGCCGCAGTGGATGCCTTGCTCCAGTACGCAGTCCCGGTGCTGGGCCTGGGCGAAGGCGGCTATGCGTTCTTCGGAAAGGTGCGCGGCCTGATCATCGGCTATCCGAACGGCTGGCACGGCGACGAGGCCAGAACGGTCAAAGTCAGTGCCACGAGCGACGTGTGGCGCAGCCCTTACGCCATCCTGGGGCCACGCTATCTGACGGTCACCGTCTACAAGAAGACGGCCCATGTTGGCGTTCAGATCGAGAAGCCGCCTGCCGGCGTCACGCTCATCGGCCGCGAGCCCGCAGACGCGCTGCATTACAACCTGGTGCGCCAGGACATCGAGTTGCGGCGCTTCCTGCTGTGGGGCTTCCAGGCGGGGCCGCCCGCGATGACTGCAGAAGGACGCCACCTGTTCATCAACGTCGCACGCTTCCTGGCCGGCATGTAGGCCACGAAGCTGCGTCTGAGCACCTGTCACGTGCACGTGGCGCCCCAACGCCTGACCGGCGTTGGGGCGCCACCTGTTCTGTCAAAGGCGACTCATGAGCCGTCCTCCCGGTGCCTCAGTTCGTTCCAGGATCTGCCGGTGCGCGGCGCGGACGCGCGCCGGGTCCATCTTGACCACCTCCCGGTCGTACGTCACGTAGCCGTTGATCTCGATCTCCACGTCGGTCGTCTGCGTGTAGATCGCGGCCGACAGCCCCGCCTCGATCCACGGAACGAGTTGTTCCTCCAGCAGCGCCACGTACGCGTCCGTCAGCGCGTCGCGATTCCCATACTTGCTGTAGCCGAATTCCGTCGACTCGTCCCAGACGTGGCCGGTCACGCGCAGGCTGTAGCCGCCGAATTCCGACAGGACCAAGGCACGATCCCCGGAGGGCTCCACCTGCGGCAGCGCCTTGAAGTAGACATGGAGGCTACGGCAGTTTCCGCCGCCCTGGTCGAACCACCCGCTGGCGTGGTCCACCGGGCGCGTGGGATCGTACGATTTCAGCCACGCGGCGACCCCGTTGGCCTCGAACTGCCCCCACCCCTCGTTGAACGGCACCCACATCCCGATGCACGTGAAGGAGCGCAGGTGATCCACCAGCTCGGCCAGCTCCGCGCGATATTGGGCGCGGCAGGCCGGGTCCCCCCGGCCTGCGCGGCGGAACCAGCGATCGTCGCGGCGCCGGTTGCCGAACATGATCGCCAGCCAGGAGGTGAGGGGGCCGACCTCCCTCCCCCCGTTCGGCATGTCCTGCCAGACGATCAGGCCCATGCGATCGCAGTGGTAGTAGTAGCGCGCCGGCTCCACCTTGACGTGCTTGCGCAGCATGTTACAGCCAAGGTCCCTGATCAGCGCCAGGTCGTAGCACATCGCCGCCTCCGAGGGCGGCGTGACGATTCCGTCCGGCCAGTAGCCCTGGTCGAGCGGACCGTACTGGAAACACGGCCGGTTGTTCAGGCAAAGCCTGGGGCGGCCGTGCCCGTCCCGACCGAGGCTGAACTTGCGCATGCCGAAGTAGCCCGTGACCTGGTCCGCACCCATCGAGACGGTCAAATCGTAGAGATGTGGGGACTCCGGGCTCCACAGGCGGGGATCCGGAATGGGGATGCAGACCTCCTGGCCGCCGGCCGCGTCCACGACAGAGGCGACCGGCATTCCCCCATCGGTCACGTCGATCCGGAGGCCGGCCTCCGGCGGCGCGCCTTCGAGCCGCACCTTCACCCGCACCTCGCCCGCATCGATGTCGGGCGTCGTCACGAGGTCCGCAATGTACGCATCGGGCACCGGCTCCAGCCAGACGGTCTGCCAGATGCCCGAGGCCGCGGTGTACCAGATCGATCGCGGCCGGAGCGCCTGCTTGCCCCGCTGCTGCCAGGAGCTGTCGGTCGGATCCCACACGGCGACGACAAGCTCGTTCCCGCCTGACCGCAGAAGCGGCGTGATGTCAAAGCTGAAGGGCAGATAGCCCCCGCGGTGGCTGCCGGCCGGCCGGCCGTTCACCCAGACCTCGGCCTCCCAATCCACCGCGCCGAAATGGAGCAAAACGCGCCGGCCGTGCCACGCGCCGGGCACGACGAAGGTCCGGCGATACCACAGGCGCTGGTCGGGCAGCAGCGGCCGCTGGACGCCCGACAGCGCCGACTCGATGGGGAATGGGACCAGGATCTCGCCGTCGTAGGCGACGGGCGCGGGCGCGTCCTTCGGCGTGATGGCGTATTGCCACGTTCCGTTCAGGCTGAGCCACTCGGTCCGGACCATCTGCGGCCGCGGGTACTCGGGCCAGGGGTCCCCGGGCGTGACGTCCTTCGCCCAGCGGGTCATGATGTGTCCGGGCACGGCTTGCCAGGTCATTGCACCACCTCTCGAATGCAGCCGCATGTCATCGTCGTCCGAGACCGCACGACGACGATCGGTCACCGCCTCACGCCGTGCGGCGTTCCTTCGCCCAGGAAAGTGGCACCAGCGCCAGCAGAGTCGCCACGCCGGCCACCTGGAAGATCAACGGCGTCGGAATGAAGCCCGCCTGGCCGTCGAGCACGGTCGGGATGCCGTAGGTGCTCGCAAGCCACCCGCCGAGCAGTGGGCCGGGCACCATGGTGAACAACACGGTGAACAGGATGAAGTAGCCGGCATACTGCCCGCGCTGGTCTTCGGGGTACAGGTCCTTGGTCCATGCGCCCGTGCTGATCATCCAGGCGGACATCCCGGCCAGCCAGAGGATGCCGGTGAGGGCCAGCGGGAGCATGCTCTGCATCCGGGAGAAGAGGAGCAGGCCGATCATCTTCAGCAGAATGGCCGCGACCGCCAGCCGCTTGCGGCCGATGCGGTCGGCCAGCAGCCCAAAGGGATACGCCAGCAGGATGCCGCCCACCAGGATGCAGACGAAGATCAGGAGCGAGGCCTGCAACGTGGGCAGCTTGAGGTAGTGGTTCAGGTAGATGATCAGGTAGGGGAAGAAGATCTGCTCCGCGATGCCGTAGACCGTCAGCGTCAGGAGCAGCAGGAAGAGATCACGGTTGGCCCGCAGCGTGTCTGCGCGGAAGCTGTCGGCAATCTGGCGCAACCAGGAGCGCGTGGGGGGCGTGAGGTCCGGCCGCTCGCGTATCGCCAGGCCGCCGATCAATCCCAGCACAAACACCAGCCCACCGATCACGTAGAAGAAGGTGAAATAGCCCCAGGCATCGATCATGATGCCGGACGCGCCGTAGACGATCAGCATCGCGATCCAGGTCAGGATCTGCACCACGCCCATCACCCGCCCCCGGTTGTGGAGGTCCGACACGTCGGTGATGTAGGCGTTCAGCGCCGCATCGTTGGCCGTGGAACCGAAGAACGTCATGATGCAGTCGAACAGGATCGCCACCCCGATGGCCAGCGTGACCGGGCGCAGCAGGGCTGCGGTCGGAAACGCGGCCGTGAAGATGCCCCAGGCCAGGTAGCCCACCAGGACAAACGGCCGGCGCTTGCCCCAGCGCGAGCGCGTACGGTCCGAAAGCGCGCCCAGCAGGATGGTGGTGATCGTGGCCGTGATGGCGCTGGCCGCCACCATCCACGAGATCGCCCTCGGGTTGGGCGCGATGTTGTCGTAGACGAAGGTGTTGAAGTACTGATTCTCCACTCCCCACGCCAGCTGGCCTGAGAAGGCGAGCAAGACGATTGCCAGCCAGGCGAGGCGAGGGATGCGGGCATGAGCAGTCTGCCGTGCGTCCATGTGGCTCCTTCTTACGAACAGGGATGATTCACTGGCCTGCAACCCAGACGGTCATCTCCGATGCGCCCCGGTTGCCCCACAGCGCGTACGGGATGGCAGTGACCGGGCGGCCGTCCGCCGTACGGCCCCGTAGCACGACGACGCCGCCCAGCAGATCAGGCGCGGGCTCGGGACGCAGGCTGCGCAGGTCGATGGCCGCGGCAAAGATGTCGATGCCAGGATTATCGATGCTCTCGAGACAATAGACCAGCGGGCCGCGCGTAAGCGCGACCTTGCCCGCGTGCCCGGCCACACGCGGCCCCGCTTTCCGCGCGTGGATGGGCAGGTCGAAGCGGAGCGAGATCGTGTCGCCCGCGGTCCAGCGGCGGCGCAACGTGAGCCAGCGCGCCAGGCGCGGGTCGAAGCCCGAGGCAGGCGGCGGCGCTGGATGCACCGCGGCGGGAACCACGACCGCCTCGCCATTGACGCGAACCTCCGCCTCATCGACCCACGAGGGCACGCGCAGGTGGATGGCGATCTGCGCGGCCTGCTCGGGCGTGACCCGCACTGCCACTTCCCCGGACCACGGCAGCCCGGACGCGATCCCGATCTCCACCGGCACGCCCGGATCGACGTGCGCCCGATTGCCGATCCACTGGTGAATGTAGACGTCAACGTTGTCCCCGGAAACGGTGTAGATGGTCTTGCCCAGGTCGGCCCACGTGCGGGAGAGATTCGACGGGCAGCAAGGCACCGCGTACCACGCGCGCCGGACGATCGGCGTATCCTTGCGGCATGCCAGCGGGTTATTGTAGAAGTACGTATCGCCCCCCAGGCCCATGCCGACCGCCGCGGCGTTGTACATCTGCCATTCGAGCAGGTCGCTGTACCTGGCCTCCGCCGTGATCAGCGACATCTGCCAGTTCCACAGCATGCTGGCCAGCGCCGCGCACGTCTCGGCGTACGCGACCTCCGGGTCGAGCTCGTCGTCCCGCCCGAAGCCTTCCAGGCCCGGCAGCGCGCCCAGGCCGCCGGTGACGTACATCCGACGCGTCACCATCCGTTCCCACCTCGTGACAAGGCCGGGCAGGAGGGTGTCGTCGTTGGCCGTGCGGCAGAGCATGGCGGTTGCGGCCTGAAGATAGCCGAAGCGGACCGCGTGCCCGACCGGCGCGGTCTGCCGGCGGATCGGCGCATGCTGCTGGAAGTACTTGCCGGACAGGGCGCTGGCCAGCCAGCGCAGATGCGAACTGCGCGGGCGTTTCGTCCGGTTGCCCGGCGGCACGGTGTAGGTGGCGCGGTCCCCGTGCGCAGCCACGTAAGCCCGGCGGCCGGCAGCCACCGCGCGGCTACGAGACCCTGCGCTGCGCATCTGGCGCGCGAGCGACGCGGCGAAGCCGTGCTGGCGCCCGCGCTGCTCCAGGAACTGGCGCGCCAGGTCAAGGTAGGGCGCGTGATGCGTGACGCCGAACAGGCGGAGCAGCGCGATCTCGATCTCCTCATGGCCCGGCGTGAAGGCCGGCCCGCGGCCCGCGAAGTCCGCCGCCACCCGGTCGGCAGCCCGCCGCGCAATGAGGAGCAGATCGGACCGGCCCGTGGCTGCGTGGTGCGAAACGCCCGCCTCGATCAGGTGGCCGTGGCAATAGAGCTCATGCTCGATCTGGAGATTGACCCAACGCACGCCCGGAAAGTGGATCTGGTTGTAGGTGAAGAGGTAGCCGTCGGGCATCTGCGCGCGGCCCAGGAGCGCGATGAAGTCGTCCACCAGGCCGGCCAGTCGCGGGTCCGGCCGGGCGGCGCAGATCCGGCTGGCGGCGTCCAGCCACTTGTAGGCGTCGGAGTCCGCGAAGAACCAGCCCTCGCGCCAGCCGGCCGCCTCGCCGGCCGCGATGCGAAAGTTGTGGATGCAGCCGCTGGCCTCGAGTTGCTCCCATTGGTGGAAGATGGCCCGCGACGCATTGATCTCGACGCGCGGGGACCAAAACGGGTCCTGCAGGGTGATTAGTTTTGGTGAGATCTCGTCCATCGCGCCCTCGTCGATACGTGCAGCCGCGGCGCCCCAGGGCGGGCGTGCATACTATCGCGCAGGTCGCCCGAATGGAGAAACCGCCGCACCCCGCAGCTGGCTCCGGCGCTACGCAAGAGGCGCGAGATGTGCTAGACTTAACGGCATCCGGAAAGCCACGTCAGGTCGAGGCTTCAGGCGAAGGAGACAAATGGTTAAGAGAACGAGACCCTGGATCAGCCGGCTGCGCGAACCCGTCAACAGCCTGACCCACCTGGGCGGCGCGGTCGCGGCCGCAGCCGGCCTGGTCGTGCTGGTGATCCTCGCGTGGGGCAACCCGGGCAAGGTCGCCGCACTGACCCTCTACGGGGCCACCCTCGTCCTGATGTTCGCGGCCAGCGGGGTCTACCACATGGTGAAGGCCGGACCGCGGGTGTTGGTGTGGCTGCGAAAGCTGGACCACTCCGCGATCTACCTGCTGATCGCAGGGACCTACACCCCCATCTGCCTGTACTTCTTCACCGGCTTCTGGCGCACCGGCATGCTGGCGATCATCTGGGCGCTGGCCCTTGCCGGCATCGTCGCGAAGCTCATCGTGATCAATGCGCCGCGTTGGGTGACCGCGGGCATCTACCTCGTGATGGGGTGGCTGTCGCTGATCGCGGTCCGTGAGATCGTCACCCGGCTGCCCGCCGGCGCGCTCGTGTTGCTTGCCCTGGGCGGCCTGATGTTCACGGCGGGCGCGGTGATCTACATGCTGAAACGGCCGAACCCCCTGCCGGGTGTCTTCGGCTTCCACGAGATCTGGCACATCTTCGTCATCCTGGGCGCGTTCAGTCACTTCGCGCTGGTGGCGTTGTACGTCGCGCCCGGCGCATGAGGGCCGTATGCCGTGTGCTGGGAGCTCACCACGGGCATGCCACAAGGTGAAGAAACAATGACGACCGACGAAGCGTGCGAGATCTGCAGAGAGCTCCGGGACCTGGAGACTTCGTTCTACAAGTGGGGCTGGGAAGAACAGGACCGGCCGCTGCCCGCCGCGGCGGCGCGGCTGGTGCCTGCCGAGGAGATCGACTCGTACGACAAGGAGTGCCACCACATCAAACGTTGCCCGCTGTGCGGGACGCTCTACCAGTACGACTGGTCTTACGAGTACCTGTCCAACGGCAGCGAGGACGAGGAGCGCCTCACCCGCCTGCCGCCCGCAGCCACGTGACCCGGTTGCTGGATACTGGTAGCTGGGCGCTGGATACTGGCACCCGGTCCCCAGTATCCAGCATCCAGTATCCAGCACCCGGTTACGCCAACAGTTCCTTCAGCGCGGACAGCAGCAGGACCACGTTCTCCTTGCGCGATGAGTAGCCCATCACGCCCACGCGGAACACCTTGCCCTTCAGTTCGCCCAGGCCACCGCTGATCTCGATGTGATACTCCTCCAGCAGGCGCCGGCGGATGAGGGCCTCGTCCACCCCCTCGGGCACCCGGACCGTCGTCAGCGACTCGAGCCGGTGCTCCTCGGGCACGTGGCACTGCACGCCCATGGCCGCCAGGCCGTTCCAGAACAACTCGGCGTTCGCCCGGTGGCGGCGCCAGCGGTTCTCCAACCCTTCCTCAGCCACGATGCGCAGCGCCTCGTAGAAACCGTAGACGTTCGAGATGGGCGCGGTGTGGTGATAGGTGCGCTCCTTGCCCCAGTACTTCTGCACGATGCTGAGATCGAGGTACCAGTTCTGCACCTTCGTCTTGCGCTGCTCCAGCTTGGCGACTGCGCGCGGGCCCAGCGTGATGGGGCTCAGGCCGGGCGGGCAGCTGAGGCACTTCTGTGCGCCCGAGTAGACCACGTCGAGGTCCCACTGGTCGACGAAAAGCGGCACACCCGCGAGCGACGTCACCGCATCCACGATCAGGACCGCGCCCGCGTCGTGCACCAGCTTCGCGATCTCCTCGACGGGCTGCTTCGCGCCGGTCGACGTCTCCGCATGCACGATCGCGACCACCTTCGCGGGGCGGGCCTCCAGTGCAGCCCGCACCTCATCGACCGTGAAAACCTCGCCCCACGGCCGGGTGATCGTCTGCACGTCTGCCCCGTAGCGGCCCGCCATGTCGGCCAGGCGCAGGCCGAAGTAGCCGTTGGCGCACACCAGCACCGGGTCGCCCGGCTCGACCATGTTGGCGACCGCCGCCTCCATGGCCGCGGAGCCGGTGCCCGACACCGGAATGGTCAGGTTGTTCTCGGTCTGCAGGACGTACTTCAGCAGCTCCTTGGTGCGGTCCATCAGCTCGACGAACTGCGGGTCGAGATGGCCCAGCAGCGGGGTCGCCTGCGCACGCAGGACGCGCGGGTCGACCGTGCTGGGACCGGGCCCCATCAACAGCCGGGGCGGAACATCGAGCTCGGGGAAGCGCCTGGGCGCCAGTGAATCTTGTGTCATCGCTAACCACCTCTGAGCAGATACGGATGCGGCCATTCTAGCAGGCCTGCGGAGAAACCTCAAAGGTGAGACAACAAAAACGCCCGCCGGATGGGTGATCCGGCGGGCGTCTGCAGAAGGCTGCAGCTGCCGGGCAGGCGGGTTGCCTGCCCGGCAGCGATAGGCGTTACGCCTACTTGCCCCAGTGCTTCACGGCCGACTGCGCGGCGGCCAGGCGGGCCACCGGCACGCGGAACGGGGAGCAGCTGACGTAGTTGTTGCCGATCAGGTGGCACCACTCGATCGAGCTGGGATCGCCGCCGTGCTCGCCACAGATGCCCACTTCCAGCTCCGGCCGGGCCTTGCGCCCTTCTTCCACGCAGATGTCCATCAGGCGGCCGACGCCCTCGCGGTCGATCGTCTGGAACGGGTTGAAGGGCAGGATGCCGTCTTCCACGTACTTCAGCAGGAAGTTGCGCTCCGCGTCGTCACGGCTGTAGCCGAACGTCATCTGGGTCAGGTCGTTCGTCCCGAAGGAGAAGAACTCGGCCATGTCGGGTCCGGCGATCTCGGCCGCGGTGACGGCCGCGCGCGGGATCTCGATCATGGTGCCGAACTTGTAGTCGAACGAGACGTTCTTCTCGGCCATGACGGCCGTGGCGATGCGCGTCAGCTTGGGCTGGATCACCTTAAGCTCGTTCACCGTGCCTGTGAGCGGGATCATGACCTCGACGTGAGGCTCGAAGCCGCGCAGTGCGACGTCGGCCGCGGCCTCGAAGATCGCGCGCACCTGCATCTCCACGATCTCGGGCATGACAATGCTGAGGCGGATGCCGCGCAGGCCCATCATGGGGTTCGATTCGTGCATGCTGCGGATGGCGGCGAGCAGGCTTTCCTTCTCGGCCAGACCTTCGGTCTCGCCCTTGACGCGCATGGTGATGATCTCTTCGAACAGCTTCTCCTCGTCCGGCATGAACTCGTGGAGCGGCGGGTCGATCAGGCGGATAATGACGGGCAGGCCGGTCATCGCCTCGAACAGGCCGTCGAAGTCCGCGCGCTGGTAGGGCAGCAGCTCGTTGAGGGCCGCGGTGCGCGCTTCGCTCGTCTTCGCGAGGATCATGCGCTGCACGATCGGCAGGCGCTGCGTCTCGAAGAACATGTGCTCGGTGCGGCAGAGGCCGATGCCCACCGCGCCGAAGGACCGGGCGCGGCGTGCGTCCGCCGGGTAGTCCGCGTTGGCCCAGATCTGCAGGCCGCGCGCGGGCGAGTTGTTCTTCCCCGCCTGGCGGCTGCCGGGCTCGGCCGCGATCTCGTCGGCCCACTGCAGCAGGGTGATCAGGTCCGTCTGCTCCTCGAACTTCGGTGCGACGGTCGGCATCTGGCCGACGAACGCCTCGCCGGTGCCGCCGTCCACGCTGATCCACTCGCCTTCCTTCACCACGATACCGTCCGCGGTCAGGGTGCGCGCTTCCATGTCGATCCTGATCGAGGAGGCGCCGACGACGCAGGGCCGGCCGAACTGGCGCGCGACCACGGCCGCGTGGCTGGTGGCGCCGCCCTCGCTCGTGAGGATGCCCTTGGCCGCGATCATGCCGTGCACGTCATCCGGCTTGGTGAACGGGCGAACCATGACGACCGGGCCTTCCTTGGCCATTTCTTCGGCCTTATCGGCATCGAAGTAGGCCCGCCCGACGGCCGCGCCCGGCGACGCGTTGACGCCCTTGCCCAGCAGCTTGCCTTCCTTCGCCGCCGCCCTCTTGGCCGCGGGGTCGAACTGCGGGTGGAGCAGGGAGTTGACGTTGTCCGGCGTGACGCGCATGATGGCCTCGCGGCGGCTGATCAGCCCCTCGTTCGCCATGTCCACCGCGATCTTGATGGCCGATGCAGCGGTGCGCTTGCCGTTGCGGGTCTGCAGCATCCACAGCTTGCCGCGCTCGATGGTGAACTCGACATCCTGCATGTTCTTGTAGTGCTTCTCCAGGATGGCGCAGATGTCCATGAACTGGGCGTACGCCTCGGGCAGGTCCTTGGCCATGACCGCCACCTTCTCAGGCGTGCGGATGCCGGCGACCACGTCTTCGCCCTGCGCGTTGATGAGGTATTCGCCGTAGACGGCGTTTTCGCCGGTGGACGGGTTGCGGGTGAACGCGACGCCGGTGCCGGAGGTGCTGCCCATGTTGCCGAAGACCATGGTCACGATGTTGACCGCGGTGCCCAGGGTGTCGGGGATGCCCTCATGGCGGCGGTAGTCCACCGCGCGCTTGCCGTTCCAGCTCTTGAACACGGCCTCGGTGGC
>CAZMIS010000015.1:0-23369 GCA_964566325.1 uncultured Anaerolineales bacterium | reverse complement strand
CGACAACACGGGCCACGAGCCATTCAACTTCACGTCCGCGCTGCATACCTATCTCCGCGTGGCAGACCTGGGGGCGGCCTACGTCCAGGGGTTGGGCGATCAGGCCTATCGCGACCTGCCCGCGGGCGGGGCCGAGGCGGTGCAGGTCGAGCCGCTGCTACGATTTGAGGGCGAGTTGGGCCGGCTCTTCCTCGGTGCGCCGGCCGAGCTCCAGTTGTTCGACGGCGCGCGCATGATCCTGATCCGGCATGCGGGCTTCACCGACGCGGTCGTGTGGAACCCCGGCGCGCAGAAGTCGCTGACGTTCCCGGACCTCAAGCCGGATGATTACCTGCACTACGTCTGCGTGGAGGGCGCAACCGTCGGCACGCCGGTGGTGCTGGCGCCCGGCGAGCACTGGCTGGGCAGCCAGTCACTGCTGGTCTGAGCCTCCACCGTCGCGCAATCACGGGCCCGTGGCGGCTGAGAGCTGCCACGGGCCCTATTTCTGCTCACGGCCTTATCCCTCGCGCAGGACCGGGTTCAGCACGCGCTCGAGATCCGCGCCTACCCCAACGTCAGCGGCGCAGGCCCTCCATCATCTCCAGGTATTGCGCCTTGGTCAGCATCGGCCGGAAGCTGGCGCTGATCTCCTGCGCGGCGGCCGCGCCGTCTGCCAGCAGGTCGATCGCGGTCATGGCCATCAGCTTGGCCGGCGCGACGGCCGACGCCTCGTAATCCAGCACCTTGAAGTCGGCCGCGTGGAGCGCGCCCTGTGCGCCGCCGACGAACGGGTGCAGCACCGGCATCAGGTGCGACAGGTCGCCCACGTCGAGCGATCCGCCCAGGAAGGGCGCCTCGAGCACGCCCCGCTCGCCGAGGAGTGCGCGACCGTTGGCCTCCGCCAGGCGGGTGAGGTTCTCGTCCTGGTAGATGGGCAGGTAGCCGGGCACGTTCTGGATGATCGTCTCCGCGCCCACCGCGTCGCCGCCGCCCCTGAACGCGCGGTCCACCTTCTTGGAGGCGTCCAGGATGGCCTCCACGGTGCGGCCGCGCACGAAGGTCTCGATGCGCACGTCCGCAGGCACCACGTTGACCACGTCGCCGCCCTTGGTGATGATCGGGTGCACCCGGATCGCGTCCTGGTCGCGGAAGGTCTCACGCTGCGCATGGACGGCCAGGATGCCGAGGCACGCCGCGTTGAGCGCGTTGACGCCTTCGTGCGGGGATGCGCCCGCATGGGAGGCGCGGCCTACGTAGCGCACGAACTTGGCCAGGAAGCCGTTCGCCTGGCCGGAGAAGTAGAAGCCGGGCTCCGGCGATTTCGCGGCCGAGTGCACCATCATGGCCATGGCGATGTCGTCGAAGTAGCCCAGCTTGATGAGCTCCTGCTTGCCGCTCAGGTACGTCACCTTGCCCTCGTCCGCCAGGCCCAGGCGGTACTCGATCTCGAGGAACTCCTCCGCGGGTGCGCCGAGGAAGTGAACGCGGCCGGCCAGCGAGGGCGCCACGCCGGAGCCTGCCAGGCCGATCGCAGCGCCGAGCATGGTGGCCACCTGGATGTGATGGCCGCACTGGTGGGCTGCGCCGGTCACCGGGTCGCACACCTCTGCGTCGCGGCCCGTCACGGAATCCAGCTCGCCCATGATGCAGATGGCCGGGCCCGGCTGCCCACCCGCCAGCACTGCGTCCACGCCGGTGATGGCGAGCCCCTCGCGCACCGGCAGGCCGAGGCCGGCCAGGGTGTCGCGCACCAGGGCGGCGGTCTTGAACTCCTTGTAGCCCAGCTCGGGGTGGCCGCGCATCGTGTGCGCGATGCCGATGATGTCGTCGCGTCGCCGGTCGATCTCGGCGCAAACAGCCTGCTTCAGCTCGTCGCGGTTCATGAGGTCGCTCCTTCGGTAAAGTTCTCCGTGTGGCAACCATCATGGTAATCGCAAACCCGCCGCGCGCCAAGGCAGATACTCGCGCGCAGCGTTGGACCCGTTGACACGCGCGGCCGGCAGTGCTACAATGTGACCACATGAGGTGGTCACAAAGGGACGAGGTGTATCATGCCGGAGATTGGCATTCGCGAACTGAAGAGCCAGGCATCGGAGATCGTGCGTGCAGTGCGCGAGGAGCGCACTGAGTACGTGATTACTTTGCGCGGCCGGCCTGTGGCAATGATCGTGCCGTTCACAGAGGCGCCACGCGGGGATGTGCCCTCTGCTGATGAGTATATGGCGCGGCTGCTCGAGATTGGCAGGGAGATCACCAGGGCGACGCCCCCCGGCAAGAGTGCCCTGGACCAGCTCTTCGAGGATCGCGAGGCTTCATGAAACCGACTGAACTGGTTGTAGATGCCAGCGTCTTTGTTGCCGCGGTCCTTGCCGACGAACCAAGTCACAGCGAGGCGTTTGCATTCCTGCAGACGTGCGCCCGCCTGGAGGTCGCACGCCTCGCCCCGGCCATCATTGCAGCTGAGGTCAAGGGGCCCGTCACGCGGCGGACCGGCCAACCCGCATTGGCCCGGCAACTCTTTGCTGCACTCCGCGCACGGCCGGACTTTGTCGTGCTGCCGATCGATGCAATTGTGGGGGACGAGGCCGGCGAGATTGCATCATTGCAGGGCATCAAGGGCTGTGATGCCGTTTACATCGCTGTCGCCCGCTTGCTGACGCTCCCTCTCGTCACCCTCGATCGCGAGCAACAGGACCGCGCTCCCGCGGATGTTGAAGTCTGCACGCCCGAACAAGCCCTGGCGAAGTGGTGGCCTTCTTGAACCGCCCACACAGGAGATGACCTGATGCCCATCAACGGAACCCGTCTCAACGACCGGATCGCACGACTCGCCGGGTTCGGCCAGACGCCCGACGGCGGGGTCACCCGACCCACCTTCACTCCCGCGTATCTCGAAGCCGCGAAGACCGTCGCGGCCTGGATGAGGGAAGCGGGCCTGGTCGTCCGCCGCGACGCGGTGGGCAACCTGATCGCGCGCCGGGAAAGAGGCGCGGCCGGGTTACCCGCAGTCGCGCTGGGCTCGCACATCGACACGGTGCTCGGCGGCGGCCGCTACGACGGCGCGCTGGGCGTGCTGAGCGCGATCGAGGTGGCGCAGGCGTTGCACGAGGACGGCGTGTCACTCCGGCACCCGCTTGAGGTCATCTCGTTCATCGAGGAGGAGGGCACGCGCTGGGCGACCGGCATGCTGGGCAGCCGGTTCATGGCCGGCCACGTCTCCGAGGAGTTCGTACGCGACCGGGCCGACCGCCAGGGCGTGACCATCGCCGAGGCGCTGGCCGGCGCAGGGCTTGATCCGTCTCAGTTCCGCCATGCAGCCCGCACGCCGGACGAGTTTCACGCGTACGTGGAGCTTCACATCGAGCAGAGCACGGTGCTGGACAGCCTGGGACTGCCGGTCGGCGCGGTGACGGGCATCGCCGGTCCGCTCTTCCTCGCTCTGCGGCTGCACGGCCGCGCGGATCATGCGGGCGCCACCCCCATGCACCTGCGTCGCGATGCGCTTGTGGCGGCAAGCCGGCTCGTGCTGGCCGCTCAGGAGGCCCCTGCGGGCGCCTCATCGACCGCGGTGGCCACGGTCGGCCGCCTGGAGGTGAGCCCGGGCGCCATCAATGTCATTCCGGGTGAGGTCTTCATGACGTTCGATCTGCGGGACATCGTCGAGGCGTCGCGCGATCGCCTGGAGCATGACATCCGCGCGAAGATCGCGCGGGTCGCCGCAGAGGCCGGACTGACCTACGATCTGCAGGAGCTCACGCGGCATGTGCCCGTCCTCCTGCCGGAACGCATGGTTGGCACGGTGTGCCGCGCCATCGAGGCGACCGGGCTGCCCGTCCACCGGCTGCCCAGCGGTGCGGGCCACGATGCCCAGATCATGGCCGAGGTCACCGACACCGCGATGATCTTCGTGCGCAGCCGGGAGGGAGTCAGCCACAACCCGCGCGAGTACAGCTCGCCGGAGGACATCGTCGCGGGCGCGGAGGTGCTGTACCACACGGTGGTCGCGCTGGATCGCTCATAAGGAGGAGTCGGCTGCGCGCGCCGAGCGGAGGCGAACCAGGCCCGGTTGGCGCAGGGCGTCGGCCAAGCGGCGAAGGTGAGAGGGGGGGTCGCGCCCGGATTACCGGCACAGGAGCACCGGGGTGGTCTGGCGTCCCGCGCGTTACTCCGGTCCCCCACCCGCCGTGCCCGCAGACGCGCGGTGGCGTCGCCGCATCGCGTCGAGCACGCGGGGCATGGCCCGCGTGTAAGCCCAGTACAGCCCCTTGTTCACCGGGTAGTCGTACGCGCCGATGTGCGGCACGAACTCGCCGCCGAACCCCTGCTTGAACCGGTACACGCCCCACATGGGATCGCTCTCGTCCAGCACGTCGGGCGCGCCCCACCAATCGTAGCGCGCGCACCCGTGCGCCTTCGCCCAGCGCATTGCGGCCCACTGCAGCGCATGGTTGGGCATCAGATCGCGGTCCTGCGCGGTGGATGCGCCATAGAAGTACCAGGCGGTCGGGCCGTAGCGGAAGAGAATCAGGCCGGCCACGGTGCGTCCCGCCACCTCGGCCAGCAGGACGTGCGCCAGGTGATCGGCCAGGAACGGCTCCCAGATCGCGCGGTAGTACTCGAACGGTCGCACCAGGAAGCCGTCCCGCACGCCCGTCTCCACGTACATGGCGTGGAAGCGGGGCAGGTCGGCCGTCCCACCGTCGCGCACCACCACCCCCTTGCGCTCGGCCAGGCGGATGTTGTAGCGCCACTTCGGCTTCATCGCAGCCAGCAGCTCGTCTTCGCCGGGCGCCAGGTCGGACACCATGGTGTTGCGATACTGGATCTGCTCGGGTGAGAGGACCCACCCGCGGTGCGCCAGCACTTGCGCGACCGCCGCACCCTCGGGCCGGTCGCTGCGCACGTCGGGGTCGATCTTGACGAAGATCGCGCCGGCGCGCCGCGCGGCGGACTCGATATCGCGCAGCACCGCCGCGGCCAGCGCCTGGTCCGACCAGTCCAGCAGCGGTCCCTTCGGCACGTACGCGACCGCGACGGGAAGACGCGCCTGGACCCGCCGGACCAACATGGAAGCCACGGCCCAGGCGACGAAGCGGTCGCCCTCGCCCGGCGTCATGCCCTGTTCCCCCCAGGCCAGCCGCCTGGCCGACCAGCCCGTCTGGCGCTTGCTCAGGCCCCAGGCCCAGCTTTGCAGGATGTGCGGCTCGGGCATGGCCTGCGCATACGACCGCCAGATCTTGGGGTCCGTCACCTCGATCTGCTGCAGCGGAGCGACATTCATCGTAGCGCCTGTGCTTTCCGCACACGAAGTGCGAGCCCATACAATGCGTGGCCGGGCCGGGAGATGGGCAGGTCCCACGCGCCGGCATAGCGCACGACCTTGCCCCCGAAACCCTGCTTGAAGCGGTAGACGCCCCACAGGCCGTCCTTGCCCCAGCTGTCGGGCTCTGCGTAGGCCTCGGGTGCCGCCCCCACCTCGTCCGGGATGCCCCACAGGTCGTAGGTCGTGCAGCCGCGGCTGCGCGCCCAGCGCATCGCGTCCCACTGCACCGCGTGGTTCGGCATGAGGTTGCGGTCCTCGTCCGAGGATGCGCCCCACATGTAGATGGCGGTGGCGCCCAGCGCGAACACCGCGATGGCGGCCAGGAGCCGGCCCTCGTGCTCTGCCAGGCGCCAGCTCAGCAGCCCGGACGGCGCGAAGAGGTCCGTTGCCTCCCGGTGGTAGGCCGCGTTGTGCACCCCGAACCCATCCCGCACGCCGGTGGCCTCCATCAGGCGCTGGATCGCAGGCAGGTCGTCCACGCCGCCCCCGCGCACGGTGACGCCCTTGCGCTCGGCCAGGCGGATGTTGTAGCGCCACTTCTGTTTCATGCGCCCGAGGATCTCGTCCTCGCTGCCGCTGAGATCCACGTGGATCGTGCTGAGCGGCTGCACCCGCTGCGGGCTGCGCCGGTAGCCGTTCGCCTGCAGGACGGCCGCCAGCTCGTCCGACTCGGGCGCCTCGGGCTCGATCTTCAGCAGGGCCGCATGCTCCTTGGCGGCTGCGTTGCGCGCCATCGTCAGCACTGCGTGCACCTGGGCTGGGTCATGCCAGTCCACCGCGGGACCGCGCGGGACGTAAGCCAGGGTCTGGCCCCACGGCAGCCTGCGGAAGAGGATGCTGGCGCCCCCTTCGATGGGTGCGTCCGCCTTGGGGATCGTGCGCAGGGCCACGCGGCGCGCGGTCCAGCCGAACGCGGACTTGAGCCGCGCCCACCGGGCGGTCTGCAGGATGTGGCCCGCGGGCGAGACCGCCAGGAACGTATCCCAGGCGTCGTCTGCCTCGATGCTCAGTCCGGGCATCACGCTCTGCCGCTCGGTGACCCAGACGTGCCGTGGCTTTGGCACATCGGCGTACAGCTTCTCCAGGTCCAGTTTGTCGCCTCGCTCAACGGATGAGAACCCATTATACCCGCGCCGCGCCCGCGCGACGAATCTCATTTGCCACGGCCACGGCATGATGCGACAATAGTCATAATGCCATTCATCGCCCCTGGGGGCGGTTGCGGGTTGGCTCCGCGACCCGGGCCATGGCATCACCCGGACACGAACCACGGGAGGGCTGACATGAGTGAGAAACCCTGGCTGAAGCATTACGAGCCCGGCCTGCCGCATACGCTGCGGCCCTATCCGGAGCAAACCCTGCTCGACGTGATGAGCGATACCGTGCGCCAGCGGCCGGACCACACGGCCCTGATCTTCAAAGGCACGCGCGTGTCGTATGCGCGCCTGGATCAGTTGACGAACGCGTTCGGCGCCGCACTCGTGGCGCAGGGCGTCAGGAAGGGCGACCGCGTCGCGCTGCTGTTGCCGAACTCGCCGCAGAGCATCATCGCCCAGTTAGGCGTATGGAAGGCGGGCGCGATCGCCTGTCCCTTGAACTCGCTCTATACGCCGCGCGAGTTGGAGGCCGCGCTGAACGAGATTGGCGCGGAGACGGTGGTCGCCCTGACCCGCTTCTACGGTAAGATCAAGGCGCTGCAGGCGCGCACTTCTGTCCGCCGCGTGATCGCGACGAACATCAAAGAGTACCTGCCGGCGCACCTCCGCGTGCTCTATACCCTGGCGAAGGAGGCGAAGGAGGGCGACCGCGTCAGCCTGCAGCCGGGCGACCTGTGGTGGGGCGACCTGGTGCGCCAGCACGCCGATGCTCCCCGGCCGGCCGTTCCGTTGGCGATCGATGACCCGGCGATCCTGCTGTTCAGCGGCGGCACGACCGGCATCCCCAAGGCGGCGCTCGGCACGCACCACGCGCTGCTGATGTCGGCGATGCAGCTCCATGCGTACGCGCGCACGGTGCTGGCCGATTGGGACGATACCATTACCCTGGTGATGCCGATGTTCCACGTCTACGGCAACATGGCGGCGAACACTTCGCTCATCGCGCGCTGGCCGATGGCGGTGGTCCCCAACCCGCGCGACATCGACGACCTGATCGACACGATCATGAAGGTGCGCCCCGCGGTGCTGCATGGCGTGCCGACCCTGTTCATCGCGCTGCTCAACAACCCGAGGGTGAAGGCCGGCAAAGCGGACTTCAGGTCGCTGAAGGTGTGCTATGCCGGGGCCGCGCCCCTGATGGTCGAGACCAAGCGGCGATTCGAGGCGCTGACGGGTGGATCGCTGCTGGATGCCTATGGGATGACCGAAACGATGCTGGCGGCGGTCGTCTGTCCCGTGCATGCCGCGTACAAAGAAGGCTCGACCGGCATCCCGTTGCCGGACGTGGACGTGAAGATCGTTGACATCGAGACGGGCGAGCAGATCCTGCCCGCGGGCGAGTTGGGCGAGGTATGCATCGATGCGCCGCAGACCATGGTCGGCTTCTGGGGACATCCGGCCGAAACCGCGGAGATGATCCGCGATGGCTGGGTCTACACGGGCGACCTGGGCTACATGGACGAAGACGGATACCTGTTCATCGTTGACCGCAAGAAGGACCTCATCAAGCCGGGCGGATTCCAGGTCTGGCCGCGCGAAGTGGAAGAGGTGATCGCAACGCACCCGGCGGTGGCCGAGGTCAGCGTGGCCGGCGTGCCGGACGAGTACCTTGGCGAGGCGGTCAAGGCGTGGATCGTGGTCCGCGCTGGCCATCAACTCACCGTCGACGAGCTGCGGGCCTTCTGCCGCGAACAGCTGGCCGGGTACAAGGTGCCGAAACACGTTGAGTTCCGCGACTCGCTGCCCAAAACGATGGTCGGGAAGGTGCTGCGCCGCGTGCTGACCGGGGGCGATGATGCTTCCGATGGAGAGAAACCAGGCGGATGAACATCGATCTGAACTGCGACGCCGGCGAGAGTTACGGCATCTACACCCTCGGCGCCGACCGGGAGATCATGCCGTACGTCACCTCCGTCAATGTGGCGTGTGCCTACCATGCCGGTGACCCGCGCGTGATGGACGCCACCGTCGCGCTGGCAGCGAGCCAGGGGGTTGCCGTCGGTGCGCATCCCGGCTATCCCGACCGGGTCGGGTTCGGGCGCCGCGCGATGGCCCTCACGCCCGCAGAGATCGAGACCGATGTGCTGTATCAGATCGGCGCACTGGCGGCCTTCTGCCGCGCGCATTCGGTGCCCCTCGTCCACGTCAAGGCGCACGGTGCGCTCTACAACACGGCCGCGGTGGATCGCGCGGTTGCCGCGGCGCTCGCGCGCGGCATCGCCCGTTGGGACGGCGGGTTGGTCATGGTCGGCCTGGCGAATTCGATGGCAATGGCAGAGGCTGCCGCGGCGGCTGGCCTTTCCTACGCCCGGGAGGCGTTCGCCGACCGGACCTACAATCCTGACGGGACGCTGCAGTCGCGGCACATTCCCGGCTCACTGATCGTCCATCCGGCGCAGGCTGCCGCGCAGGCCGTCGCGATCGCGCGGGGCTACGTGGTCGCGCACGACGGCACCTCGGTGGCACTGGCAGCGGAGACGATCTGCCTGCACGGCGACAACCCGGCTGCGCTGGCCAACGCACGTGCGGTGCGGGAGGCGCTGTCTGATGCGGGCGTCGCGGTCCGCCGGCTGGCCACCCCTCCATGATCTATCCTGTCCCGCGGATACACCCCGCGGGGGACGCAGCCGCGCTCGTCGAGGTGGGCGACGAAATCAGTGAGGAGGCGCACGAGCGGGTGCGCGGCCTGGACGCGGCCCTCGCCTCCGCTCGTTCCTCCGGTCGTGTGGGCGGAGGAGCGAACGGCATCATCGAGACCATCCCCGCTTACGCCTCGCTGCTGGTCCAGTACGATCCTGCCATCCTGACCTTCGGAGCGCTGGCGGGCGAACTGCTCGCATTTGCCGGGACCGCGCGTGCCGTCCCCAGGCCGGCAACGCGGCTGCACGAGATTCCGGTTGTCTATGGCGGCGAGTACGGTCCCGACCTGGACGGCGTCGCCGCGGCGCACCGCCTGGCGCCGGAACAAGTCGTCGCGCTGCACAGTGAGGCCATCTACACCGTCTACATGCTTGGGTTCGCGCCGGGCTTTGCCTACATGGGGACGGTGCCCGAGGCCATCGCGACGCCGCGCCTGGAGACCCCGCGCATCGAGGCGCCCGCGGGCTCGGTGGGCATCGCGGGGCAACAGACGGGGATCTACCCGCAGGCCTCGCCGGGGGGATGGCGCATCCTCGGGCGGACCGGTGTGTCCCTCTTCAACCCTCATCGGGAGCCGCCGGCGCTGTTGCAGGCAGGGGATCGCGTCCGCTTCGTGCCCGCCAGCGCCGAGGCTGCAGGCGTGCGGGAGGGCGCGAAGACCAGGCCCGCTCTGCCGTCTGCGCCCGGTGGCGCGGTGGAGGTGCTGTCGCCGGGAGCGCTGGCGACCATCCAGGACCTCGGCCGGCCGGGCTACCAGCACGCAGGGGTGCCCGTGTCCGGCGCCATGGACCCGTTCGCGCTGCGCGCCGGCAACCTGCTCGTGGGGAACCAGCCGTCCGACGCGTGTGTCGAAATCACGCTCGCCGGCGCGGCATTCCGCTTCTGGGAAGACGCCGTCATCGCACTGACGGGCGCCGACCTGGGCTGCGTTGCACACACCCCCGACCTTCCGAACTGGGACATCCCGCTCTGGACGCCCTGCTACCTGCGGCCGGGCTCCTGGATCGAGTTCCGGCGGCCGGTGTGGGGCTGCAGGGCCTACCTGTCGGTGGCCGGCGGCATCGCGGTGGCGCCGGTCATGGGCTCGAGGGCCACCTACCTGCGGGGCGGCTTTGGAGGCTACGCCGGGCGGGCGCTGGCCGCGGGCGATCTGCTGCCGGTCGGCCCGGCACGGAGCGACGCGTACATGCTGATCGGCCATGAGCCCGAGGAGCCGCTACACCTCCCGCCGTATGCGCCAGACCCGACGGTGCGGGTCGTGCTGGGCCCGCACGCCGACAGGTTCGCAGACGACTCGGTGTCGGCTCTCCTGACTGAGGGCTATGCGATGAGTCCGCAATCGGACCGCATGGGGCTGCGGCTGCGCGGTCCGGCGCTGAAGCGCCGCGCGGGCGGCGAGATGCTATCGGCAGGAACCGCGCTCGGCGCGATCCAGGTCCCGCCGGACGGGCAGCCCATCGTTCTCATGACGGATCGCCAGACTGCCGGCGGATACCCCATCATTGCGACCGTGCTCCGGGACGACATCCCGCTGCTCGCCCAGTGTGTGCCGGGGGAGGCGACCGTGAGGTTTCGGGCCGTGCCCGCGACGCGCGACGCCTGACAGATAGCAGATCAGTCGCGCCCGACCTGCCAGTACACCAGCGCGGAGCGCACGCCGGGCGGCCAGACGAACCGACCGTCCTCTTCGCGCAAGCGGCGCCGTAGCAGGTCGGCCAGGAACGCATCGTGCTCGGGTGTCTTCAGCGCAAAGCGTCGTTTCACCTCGGCCAGCGCGTCCGCCAGGGTGTCGCTCGTCCACGGCTGCCACAGGCCCTCGTCCTCGAACAGGACGTTGGGACGGATGCCCATCTGGAGCAGCACGTTGTAGGCGATCTGGAAGTTGGGGCTGTCGTGCGGATGTCCCCAGAGATGAAGCGCCGCTTCTGCCATCACGCTCCCGGTCGACGGTGCGCGCAGGACGAGGAAGCAGGTGCGCCGCGTCACCTGCTCCATGCGACGCACGAACGCAGGCAGGTCGGGGAACCCGTACATGGCATGTGAGCAGAGTGAGAAGTCGTGGTCCGGAACCTCGGCATGGGGCCAGGCCGCCTGCAGGACGTCGACGTTGGTGATGTCCTGAGCGGCCAGGGTTTCGCGCAGGACGTCCAGCATGGCCGGCGACGGCTCGACGGCCGTGATCCTGGCGGCGAAGGGCGCGAGATAGGCGGCCCAGGCGCCGGTGCCCGCGCCGATGTCGAGCAGGGTCGCGCCGGGTGCGGCCGCCAGCATGGCCGCAATCGTCTGGCGGCTCGAGTCCGGCTTGGCCCAGCGCCGGTTGGTCCTGGCGTGGTGCCTCTGCGACCGTCCCACCCATGCGTCCTGGCTATCCCGCGCGGCCTCGCACCGCATCGAGACCTCGCACAGCTCGCGCCACAATGCGGCCCAATCCATCTCCACGCGCCTGGCGTCCTGCATCCTGATCACCTCCGCTTCACCCGATCATGCTCGCAGTAGAGATGGTAGGGTGTCCGCATGGGTTTGTCAAGCCGGCTCCCGCGTGGTATCATGTGTCTCAAAGCGTGCGATGCCCCGATGGGGCGCGCACGTTAATTTCGTCACAAGTGGGCCCATCATGCAACCGAACCTGATCAACGGCTGGCGCGAGGTGCTCGCGCGCATCCTGGACGGCTTCGACGCGGAGTTCAATGTCTCGCCCGACTGGCTGATCAACCCCGACACGAACCGGCGCCTGAAGCTGGATTACCTCTTCCGCGATATCAACCTGGCCGTGCGGTTCGTGGGGCTAGAGGGCACGCAGCAGCGGCGGCGCAAGAGCGACGATGAGGTGCAGGCCGAGCAGGAGCGGGAGGACGCGCGTGACCAGGTCTGCCGGGAGCACGGCGTCGTGTTGGTGAGCATCGACGTGGACGACGACCCGCGCAACGCGTTGCGCCACCTGGAGACTGCCCTCTCACGGGCAACCGCACAGCTGGCTCAGAACGCGGACGTGCCCCATGCGCGGAAGCGCGAGCTCATGCCCATCCTCAGCGTGGCGCGGCGCCGTGCGGGCGAGTATACGCCCAAGCTGACCGTGCCGGAGAAGCTCAACATCTACGCCGAGATGTGGTACGAGCGGCAGACGAACCTCGCGCAGCAGGCGCCCGACAAGAAGGCCGGCGGGCCGCCGCCTGCGTTCCGCACGGGCATGGACGTCTATCATCAGCGCTTTGGCCCCGGCCAGATCACGGAGATCAGGCCGGAGGACAAGGACATGACCATCACCGTCAGCTTCATGGACGGCTCGGTGCGCGATTTTGTCGCCAGCCTCGTCTCGGGCAAGCTGACGCCGCAGTAGGCCCCGGCCGCGCCGTGTCCCACGCCGGGCCGCCCGATGGGGGAGAGCGGATGTTCGCAGAGCCTGTCCGACGCGTCAGCGTCAACGGTGCAACCCTCTCGTACGTCGAGGTGGGCCGTGGTCCCGACACCGTCGTCTGCGTGCACGGCAGCCTGGACGACCACCGCTCCTGGCGCGCCCAGCTTGGACCCCTCTCCGCACATTTCCGCGTCATCGCCTACAGCCGGCGCTACCACTACCCGAACCGTTGGGACGGCGACGGCAGCGACTACTCAGCCGAGCTGCATGCGGAGGATCTGGCCGGCCTGATCCGTACGGTGGCTGAGCCGCCCGTCCACCTTGTCACCTCCTCCTACGGCGGCAATGTGGCGCTCTACATGACCAGCCGGCACGGCGAGCTGGTCCGGTCGCTCGTGCTGGGCGAGCCTCCGCTCCTGCCCTGGCTGCACCACATCGCGGGCGGCGAGATTCACCTGCAGCGCTTCCTGGACAGCACATGGCTGCCCGCGCGCGATGCCTTCCTGCGCGGGCAATTGGAGGAAGGCGCCCGGCTCTTCCTGGACGGCGTGATGGCCCGGCCGACCTTCGTGCACCTGCCGCCCGCGGCCCGGCAGCTGATCCTGGACAATGCCCCGGAGATGGCCGCCGAGACGCTGGCGAATCGGTACTTCCCGCCCTTTACCTGCGAGGATGCCCGCGCGTTGCGCCAGCCGGTCCTCCTCTGCAAGGGCGAACTCAGCCTTGAGGCGTTTCACCTGATCACCGATGAGCTGGCCGCGTGCCTGCCCGCGGCACAGGCGCCGGTGGTCATCGCCCGTGCGTCGCACGCCATGCACGTCGGCAACCCGCAGGCATACAACCGCGCAGTGCTGGCATTTCTTTCCCAATGCTGATGCGCAGCATACCATGATGCGCATCATGGCCTGGCGTGCCCGAAGCGCGGTATAGTGCTTAGACACTGCCAGGCAACGCTATGACTAACCAATGGAGGTTATCGACGTGATCCGACTGCTCTCCGGCGACGAGGCCGTGGCGCGCGGCGCGTGGGAGGCCGGCGTAGCTGTAGCCTCCGCCTACCCGGGAACCCCCAGCACCGAAATCCTCGAGGAATTTGCCCGTTTTCCCACCGTTTATGCCGAGTGGGCCACCAACGAAAAGGTCGCGCTCGACGTCGCGATCGGAGCCGCGTATGCGGGGCGCCGCGCGTTCGCGTCCATGAAACACGTCGGCCTGAACGTGGCCGCGGACGCGTTCATGTATGCCTCCATGACCGGGGCAGAGGCAGGGCTGGTCATCGTCTCCGCGGATGACCCCGCAATGCACTCCAGCCAGAACGAACAGGACAACCGCCAGTTCGCCAAGTTCGCGCGCATCCCCTGCCTGGAGCCCAGCGACAGCCAGGAAGCCAAGGACATGACGGTGGCGGCGTTCGATCTCAGCGAGCAGTTCGACACGCCGGTGCTGCTGCGCCTCACCACGCGCATCTGCCACTCGACCAGCGCGGTGGAATTGGGTGAGCGGGCCGAGCGCACGCCCGGGATCGACAAGTTCCCCCGCAATCCCGCCAAGTACGTCATGGTGCCGGGCAACGCCCGCGGGCGCCATCCCGTGATCGAGCAGCGCATCAGGGACATCGCGGCATTTGCCGAAACCTATCCCTTCAACAGGATCGAGCCGGGCGACCGCGGCCTCGGCATCATCACCGCCGGGGTCTCCTACCAATATGCGAAGGAGGTCTTCCCGACCGCCTCCGTGCTGAAGCTGGGCATGACGTGGCCGCTGCCGAAGAAGATGATCCGTGCGTTCGCCGCGTCGGTCGACCGGCTCATCGTGGTCGAGGAACTCGACCCCTTCATCGAGGAAGCGGTGCGGCTGATGGGCGTCACCTGCGAGGGGAAGAACATCTTCCCGATCGTCGGCGAGTTCGATCCGCGCCTGGTGCGCGAGCGGGGCATCGAAGCGGGACTTCTGCCGCAATCCGCCCGCGTGCCGCTGGCCGACGTGCAGGTTGGCCCACTGCCGGGCCGGCCGCCGGTGCTCTGCCCCGGCTGTCCGCACCGCGGCGCGTTCTTCGTGCTCAACAAGCTCAAGGTGCCCGTGAACGGCGACATCGGCTGCTACACCCTCGGCATGGTCCCGCCGCTGAGCGCAATCCACACGTGCGGCGCGATGGGCGCCAGCATCGGCACCGCGCACGGCGCGGCGAAGGCCGGCAGTCCGGAGCGGCACGTGGCCGTGCTGGGCGACTCGACCTTCTTCCACACCGGCATTCCGGCGCTCATCAACGCGGCGTACAACCGGTCTCCTATCGTCACGATCATCATGGATAACCGCGTGACAGGCATGACGGGCCACCAGGAGAACCCGGGGACGGGTCACACACTCCAGGGACAGGAGGCGCCGGTCATCGAGATCGAGCCGCTGGTGCGCGCGTGCGGCATCAGCCGGGTCAAGACCGTGCCGGCCTATGCGGTCGAAGAGATCGAGAAGACGCTCAGGGAGTATCTTAAGCTGGATGAGCCGTCGGTGCTGATCACGCGCGAGGAGTGCGCACTCCTGCCGGCCGCGCGCAAGCGCTGGGTCCCGCTGGAGGTGATTGCAGATGCCTGCAACGGCTGCACGCTCTGCTTCCGCATCGGCTGCCCGGCCATCCTGAAGAGCGACGAGCTGGACGAGAAGACGGGCCGGCCGAAGGCGCTGATCGACACGGCCGCGTGCACGGGCTGTGAGGTGTGTGCGCAGATCTGCCCGCGAGACGCCATCAAGTTCCGCGCGGCGATGAATTGAGGGGAGGGCCGACAATGAAGACTATCAACTTCCTCCTCGCGGGCGTGGGCGGCCAGGGCACCATCCTGGCCAGCGACGTGCTGGTAAACGTCGGCCTTCGGGCAGGATTTCAGGCCAAGCAGGCCGAGGTGCACGGCATGTCGCAGCGCGGGGGCAGCGTGACCAGTTTCGTGCGCTGGGGCAAGGCCGTTTACTCCCCCATCGTGGGCGCGGGCGAGGTGGACGTGTACCTGGCGTTCGAGAAGGCCGAGGCCCTCCGCAACCTGGGGCAGTTGCGGCGCGGCGCGGTCGTCGTGGTCAACATGCAGGCCATCGAGCCGATCACCGTGACCTCGGGCGGCCAGTCCTACCCGGACGATGACCGGCTGCGCGCCGCGGTGGCCGTCGTGACCGACGAGGCGGCCTACATCGACGGGGAGCGGATCGCCGGCGAGCTGGGTAACACCCGCGCGGCGAATGTCGTGCTGCTCGGCGCGCTGTCGGCCCTGGTGGAGCGGGAAGGCCTGGCCCCTGGCCTGGCGGCCGATGCGTGGCTCGCCGAGATCACCGCGCGCGTGCCGCCGAAGTATGTGGAGCTGAACCGGCAAGCCTTCGAGGCTGGCCGGCAGACGGTGCTGGCGGCCGTGAGGTAAACAGCTGAAGGGGCACCAGCCGGCAGCAGGACGGCGGATCACCACGACAGTTCGTACACCCACTCCAGTCCGGCCCGGCGGCATGCGCCGGCCAGGCGCTTATCCGCCGTCCACAGTTCCGCGTTCAGTCGCTCAGCCACGGCCACATACGCAGCATCGTAGGCCGCGACCTGATTCAGCCTGCCAGCCCAATCGCAGGCAGCCCGGTTCAGATCCCTGTCCGGGTACATCATGTTGAGCCGCAGCTTCCACAAAGCGTCCAGCGCGGCTGCGGCATCGTCCGGCGTCAGGAGTCCGCCCACCATGCTCTTTCTGATGGCGCTCGTGACTTCGTATTGCCACAGCATGGGTGCCCAAAGGTCGACCATGTTGGCTGTCCATTCGCCCATCTGGCTGCGCGCCGCTTCGCTCCATTGCAGGTTGACGAAAAGTGCGACTGCGATGTTGGCGTCAACCACAACCCTCATTTCTCCTTCGCTCCACGCATGACTTCATCAAACTGTGCGTCACGTTCCGCGCGTATCTCAGCAATGAGGTCACCCTCGTAGACGCCGTACCGTGCCGCGCCGCGCTCGCGTATTTTGTCCAGCTCATCAAGTACAGCCAGGTCACGTTCCAACTGACGCTCGCGCTCGCTCTTGGCCAGGTATGCGCGCACGATTTCCCGCATCAACTCCGAGAGGCTTCGCCGATCGTCTTCCGCGATCCGCTGCAGCGCCTCATGCTGTTCTTTCTCAAGCAGGATTTGCGCTCGGTGATAGTCTCGTCCATAGGCAACCATCGCACACCTCCATGCATAGTATACACCTACACCTACACATATGCAATAGCCATTTCGGAATCAGAAATCCTGTGAAGAAACGAAAGGGGCGCAGAGAGTAAACTCTGCGCCCGCTTCGCGCGTCTGTAGTTCAGGTTGCCGCGCGCCTACTGGCTCTTCGCCGTGGCCGTGGCGACGAGCGACGGCGTCTTGTCCGCCCCCTCGTGATAGCCTCCGAAGCGCGCGACTTCCTCCGTCTCGTCCGCGAGCAGGTCCCGGATGAACTGGTACGACAGCGGCTGGTAGAGCAGGTCCACCACGACGGTGAACGGCCCTTGCGCGCCGCCCAGCGGCGCCTCGTAGGTCACCAGGTCGCTGCCCCCGGTGAAGTTGTCATCCCCCGCAGCATCGCCGTAGACCCCGACCACTGCGGGCGCCCGGCCCTTGTCGAATCCCTCGGGCAGCAGGCGGTTGTCCTTGAGGTAGGATGCGGCGCGCAGCAGGGTATAGGTCACCTCGCCGTCGCTGTTGCCCATGATCGGCTCGTAGATCTGGACCTGATCCGCCGCGGTGATCACGTCGTAGTGCGGCTCGATGGCGGCAGGATCCTCATCCGCCGCGTTCCCCACGATCGAGCCGTCCGCCTCGGGCCGGCCGGACTCGAACACCACCGCACCCGACGCGTCGGTCACCGTAACGTGCAGCCACGCACGCCGGGAGGGGAAGCTGGTCGGGAACTTGTGGCCCGTCGTAGCGCCAATCTTCACCCCCACCGCCAGCACATCGCCCGCCTGCGCGACCGATTCGATGCTCAGCGTCGCCGCGTTGCCCAGCTGCTCGCCGATCCGCGCATGGGTCCTGGCCAGCTGCGCCGGCTCTGCAGTGACACCGATCTCCGCCGCGTGCTCGCTCAGGATGCCCACCATGTACTGATTGCCCCCTGCGAAGAAGTGCTGCGAGAAGGGCTGGCGCTGCGGCAGGCCGGGCGGGACGGTCGCGATCACCACGCCGCCCTGGGTCCTGGGCATGTGGCAGGCCTGGCAGGTGACCCCGGCCTCGCCGGCCGTGCTTTTCTGCCACTCGGTGTAGGGGGTCTGCTCGGGGAACTCGCCCAGAATCGTGCCGGCCGCGTCCACGTACGGGGTGAACAGGTCATGACACGTCGCACAGTGCTCTGCAGTGGGCAGGTGGCTGCCCTGGACCGGGTTGAAGCCCGTGCTTGCCTGCATCAGCTCGCCCACCGGATCCGGGTACGGCCCGAACAGCTCGCGATCGGGTGCATCGGTCGACGTATCGACGATGAAGCCGCCGCTGATGCTCTCTTCCTTGCCCAGACTGTCCCCCTGAACCTGGTGGCACAGGGTGCATGAGACGCCGTCCCGGCCGGCCTCGTGCAGGGGGTTCGCCGGGTCGAGGAAGCCATCGCCGAACATGACGGGCTTCTCGCCCGCCACGCCGGTCTGCACGTGCGCCATCGGCATGTGGCATCGCGTGCACTTGTCCTCGATGACCTCCTGCAGCGCGGGCATGCGCGCCAGCTCCGAGCTCACCTTGGCCTGCCACACCGGATCCTTGCTGGCGTTGGCCATCATGGTCGACCGCCAGTCGGTCGGTGTGGCAACATCGTTGCCCGCCTGGTCAAGCATCGGCACGTGGCACGCCGCGCACGCTCCCGAACCCGCAAAGTCATCGGTCGTGAACGAGGCCAGGGCCGCGTCGTAGGCCGCAGCCGACTGGCGCACCCGCGGGCCGGCGGCCTGCTGTGCGGTCTGCGTGGGCGGTGCGACCGAGGTCGGCGGCGGCAGGGTCGCTGCCGGCAGCACCGGGATGGGCGTGGCGGGCGGCGCAGGCGGCGGTGCACCGCAAGCAACCAGGACGAAGAGCACTGCAACAAGGCCGGCGAGGTGGCGGGCTGGCGCGCGCATGGCAACTCCTTGAATCGGCGTGAAAAGGCAGCCGGATGATGTTTGCTCTATTATACACAAGACGGCCTGTAGCCAAAGCGCCCCACAGACGATGTTGTATAAGCTTTGTTCAATCGGTGGTTGGCTTACTGCCGGCGCCGGCCGCACCAGTTACACTGTGCACAATGCGAGAAGTGAAGATCGACCTCCGAGGTTTCAGGCCAACCTCTGGTTGGCACAACCTCGGAGGTCTTCCGAACGAGGATGGAAAAGGACGTTGTCATGGGCATATTCCAGCGGGTTCAGAGGAGCGCCGGCGGCGCGGCCACCGGCGACGGAACCGGCTTCATCCGTTTCGTCGATCTCTCGAAGGCGTACCAGGAGGGCGAACGCAACCGCGTCGTTCTCGATCGGGCATCGGCTGAATTCGGTCGCGGCGAGTTCGTCGCGCTGCTGGGACGCAGCGGCAGCGGCAAGAGCACGCTCCTCAACCTGGTGAGCGGGATCGACCGGCCAGACCGCGGGCAGATCTGGATCGGCGGCCAGGAGCTGACCGCCATGAACGAACGCGACCGCACGCTCTTCCGCCGCAGCCACATCGGCTTCGTCTTCCAGTTCTTCAACCTGATTCCGACGCTGACCGTGATGGAAAACGTGACCCTGCCGCTCGAGCTCAACGGCGTCGCACCGAAGGCCGCGCGCGGCCGCGCCGAGCCGTTGCTCCATGCCGTTCAGCTCGCGGATCGCGCGGGCGCCTACCCCGACAAGCTTTCCGGCGGAGAGCAGCAGCGCATCGCCATCGCCCGCGCGCTCGTCCACGATCCCCAGCTCGTGCTGGCCGACGAGCCGACGGGCAACCTCGACGAGGTGACGGGCGAGTCGGTGCTGGCGCTGCTCGACCGGCTCACCCGCCAGGCGGGGAAGAACCTGCTGATGGTGACGCACAGCGCGGAGTCGGCCGGCTGGGCTGACCGGGTTTTTCACCTGCGCGACGGCAAAGTCGAACTCGACCCGGCCTCGACGCGCGGCTTTGCCACCGCAACCCACGCCGCCGCGGTCGCTGCCGGAGGCGCCCGGCGATGAGCCCCACCCTCTTCAACGTGGGGCGGCGCTACCTCCTGCGCCACCCCTGGCAGACGATCCTGATGATCGTCGGCATCACGCTGGGCGTGGCGGTCATGGTCGCCATCGACCTGGCAAACAGCGCGGCCAGCCGTGCGTTCGACCTCAGCACCGATGCGATCGCAGGCCGTGCCACGCACCAGGTGGTCGGCGGGCCGGCCGGCCTGGATGAACGCATCTACGCCGGCCTGCGTGTTGCAGGACTGCCGGTGGCCAGCGCGCCCGTGGTGGCAGACATGATCACCTCGCCCCAGCTGGGCGACCGACCGATCCAGCTTCTCGGCGTGGACCCCTTCGCGGAGGCGCCCTTCCGTTCCTTCCTGATCACCGATCGCGGCGGTTCGGCCGAGGACCCGATCGACGTGGCGCAGCTCGTCGCCTTCCTGACCCAGCCGGGCGCACTGCTGATCTCAGAGGACCTGGCGAGCCAGCATGGGCTGTCGCTCGGCGATGTCATCTCGATCGACGCGTCCGGCCGCATGACGGAGGGGGTCATCGCGGGCCTGCTGCGGCCACAGGATCGGCTGGCGCGGCGTGCACTTGAGGGGATGATCCTGGCGGACATCGCGACCGCACAGGAGATGCTGGGACAGGCGGGCCGGCTGAGCTACATCGACCTGATCCTGCCCGAAGGCGCGTCCGGCGATGCCGTCACCGCGCTGCTGCCCCGCGATGCACGCCTCGTGGCCGTCTCCGCACGCACGGGCGCGCTGGAGCAGATGACCGCCGCGTTCCGGACCAACCTGACCGCGCTCAGCCTGCTGGCCCTGGTAGTCGGGATGTTCCTGATCTACAACAGCATGACCTTCTCCGTCGTGCAGCGCCGGCCGCTGTTCGGCACGCTGCGCTGCCTGGGGGTGACGCGCGGCGAGGTGGCCCGGCTGGTGCTGGGCGAGGCGCTGCTCGTCGGCCTGCTCGGCTCCGCGCTGGGCATCGGGCTGGGCATCTTCCTCGGCCAGGGCGCAGTCCGGCTGGTCACGCAGACGATCAACGATCTCTACTTCGTCGTCACGGTACGCGGCATCGCCATCCCGCCGGAGAGCCTGGTGAAGGGGCTGCTGGCCGGGCTGGCCGCCACCGTGGCCTCGGCTGCGCTGCCCGCGTGGGAGGCCTCGACCGTTCCCCCGCGCCTGGCCCTGACCCGGTCGGGCCTGGAGGATCGGGCGCGGCGCCTGTTGCCGGCCATATCGACCGCGGGCGCAGCCACGATCGCCGTGGGCGCGGCGCTCCTGCTCGTGCCCACCCGTTCGCTGGTGGTCAGCTTCGGCGGCATCTTCTTCCTCACCATCGGCTTTGCGCTGCTTGCGCCGATCGTGACCCTGCTCCTCAGCCGGGCCGCCCTGCCCCTTCTCAACGCTGTATTCGGCGCGCTGGGGCGGATGGCCCCGCGCAGCGTGACCGGCAGCCTGAGCCGGACCGCGGTCGCCATCGCCGCGCTCATGGTCGCCGTGTCCGTCACGGTGGGCGTGGGGCTGATGGTCGGCAGCTTCCGCACGACCGTGGTGAGCTGGCTGGGCCAGACGCTGTGGGGTGATATCTATGTCTCGCCGCCCGCCCTGACCGCCACCCGTTCGCCCCAGCCGATGGACCCGCGCGTGGTGGAGATCCTGAACGGGTTCCCCGGCGTTGCGTCGTCCGAGGTGCTGCGCGCCACCGATGTCTCGTCGCCCGACGGGCCGATCGGCGTCACGGCCGTGTCCGACAAAGACTTCATCGCGCCGCGCGTCTTCGTCTCGACCGACGGCTCTCTCGGCGAGGTGCGCTCGGCGGTCGCATCCGGCGCGGTGCTGGCCAGCGAGCCGCTCGCCAACCGGCTGGGCCTGCCGCGCAAGGACGCGACCGTGACGCTCTATACCGACGCGGGACCGCACACCTTCCCCGTGGCAGGCATCTACCGCGACTACTCGAGCAGCCAGGGCAGCGTGATGATGGGGCTCGACCTCTACCGGAGCCACTGGAACGACCCGACGGTCACCGCCGCGCTGGCCGTGCTGGCGCCAGGCGCTGACGTCGAGGCGACGGTGGCGGGCCTGCGCGACGCGCTGGCGGATGTGCAGGGAGTCATCGTGCGGCCCAACGCCGCCCTGAGGGACGAGGCGCTCGCGGTGTTCGACCGGGCGTTCGCGATCACGGGTGCGCTGCAGCTCCTGGCCGCACTGGTCGCGTTCGTCGGCGTGCTGGCCGCGCTGCTCTCCCTGCAGCTCGAGCGCGGGCGGGAGCTGGGCCTGATGCGCGCGGTGGGACTGACCGTGGGCCAGCTGCGCGGCCTGGTGCTGCTGGAGACCGGCCTGATGGGCTCGGTCGCCGGACTGCTGGCGCTGCCGACCGGCCTCGCGTTGGCGCTCGTGCTGATCTTCATCATCAACCGGCGGTCGTTCGGGTGGACCATGCAGCTGCACGCCGATCCCATGATCTTCCTGCAGGCCATCGCGCTGGCCGTGGTCGCCGCGTTGCTCGCCGGCATCTACCCGGCCATCCGCATGGGACGTGCGGCGGCCGCGGACGCATTGAGGGGCGACTGATGAAACGATTCTGGCTTGCCGTGGCACTCATAACCATCGCAGGAGTCGCCTGGCTGCTGTGGCCGCGCGCGGAGACGGAGCTGCGCGCCAGCCTGGTCGCCCAGGCCGCGCCGTCCGGTGCGGAAGGGTTCGCCCGCGCGGCGCCGGGCCGGGAGATGCGATTTCCCGCGGACCTGGGGCCGCACGACGACTATCAGACCGAGTGGTGGTACTACACCGGCAACCTGCAGGCGGCCGGCGGCGAGCATTTCGGCTACCAGCTGACCTTCTTCCGCCGCGCGCTCACGCCGCCTGACCAGCGCGCCGAGCGCTCGTCGGATTGGGCGGCCGGCCAGGTGTACATGGCCCACTTCGCGCTCACCGACGTGGCCGGCGGCAAGCACGTCTCGTTCGAGAAGCTGGCCCGCGGCGCGGGCGGCATCGCGGGCGCGCAGGCCGAGCCGTACCGCGTCTGGCTCGAGGAGTGGTCGGTCGATGGCGATGTTCTGCGCGCGGCGGCCGGCGGCGTAGCGATCGAGCTAAGGCTGGCCGACCTGAAGGGGCCGGTGCTGCAGGGCGACCGCGGCTACTCGCGCAAAGGGCCGGAGCCCGGCAACGCGTCGTATTACTTCAGCCAGACCCGCCTCGCGTCTGAGGGCGCCATCACCACCCCGCGCGGCAGCTTTGCCGTGACCGGGCTCAGCTGGATGGACCACGAATGGAGCACCAGCGCGCTCGGGCCGGAGCAAACCGGCTGGGACTGGTTCAGCATCCAGCTGGACGACGAGACCGAGCTGATGGTGTTCCAGCTGCGCCGTGTGGACGGCAGCATCGATGCGTTCTCCAGCGGCACGCTGGTCGCCGCGGACGGCACGACCACGCCGCTCGGACCGGCCGACTTCACGCTGCAGCCCCAGGGAACGTGGCGCAGCCCGCGCAGCGGGGGCGAGTATCCCGCGGGCTGGGTGGTGGAGATACCTTCCGCCGGATTGGCCCTCACGGTCACCCCGCACCTGGCCGACCAGGAGATGGACGTGTCGTACGTCTACTGGGAGGGCGCGGTGCGCGTCGAGGGGACGCGCGGCGGCCAGGCGGTCGCGGGCCACGGGTATGTGGAGCTGACCGGCTACGCCGGCTCGATGCAGGGCGAGTTCTGACCTCACTCGCCGCCGGTGACGGGCGACGTCGGCGCGTCCACCGTTCACTTGACGGTGTCAGAGAATT
>CAZMIS010000014.1:0-23659 GCA_964566325.1 uncultured Anaerolineales bacterium | reverse complement strand
TCCTGCCCGGGGGAGATGCGACAGCGACGCCCATCGCGGTGGCGACGAGCAAGGCGCCCGGCTACTTCAAGTTCGCGCTTGACACGACCGCCCTGCCCGCGGGCATGCATGCACTGCGGCTGCGGGTGGTGCGAGCGGACGGCAACTACGCCGATTTCCTGACGAACTTCGGGGTGCTCGGCATGTTGCCCAGCGTGGAATTCGCGATAGCGCCAGACCGAGGCAATCCGGGCGGAGGTTGATGAGCTGAGACGAGCGGCGCTGCAGCCGCGTTATGAATCGCCGAACCGCCGGGCGAATTCGGCCTGCAGCACGCGGTGGGCCGCATAACCGTCCCGGTAGTACTGTCGAAGCTCGGCGTCATCCAGCCTGGCCACGCGGTCCTGCAGCACCCGATGGGCGCGCTGCAGGATCAGGCCGGCGTCAGGATCGCCGAGCTCGACCATTGCCCGGTAAGCGGTGAGCAGGATCTCCAGTCCCAGCCGCACCTCTCCGCTCCCCCAGCCGGGGTTTTCGTCCAGGCGCTGCCTGATGACGCGGACATGGTCCCCGGCTCGCCGGCGAGCCTCCTCATCGCCCTGCCGAAGCGCAACCAGCGTCAGGCCCGCGTGGGCTCGCAGCGCCCCATACGGCTCATCTATTTCGTTCCAGACATCCAGCGCGCTGGTGAAGGCCTTCTCGGCGGCTGCGTCCTGGCCCTGCGCCGCCAGGACATCGCCCTGTGAACTCAGGGCGGACGCCTCTCCCACACGGTCGCCGATCCGATGCGAGATCACAAATGCCTCACCAGCCCGCTGCTCCGCCAGGTCCAGATCGCCGGAATAGTACCCAATGTCGGCCAGGTTGCACACCAGGATCGCTTCGCTCGCCTGATCGCCGATATCGCGCGCAATCTCCAGGGCGCGATCGGCAAGTGAACGGGCATTCGCGAAGTGCCCCACCTCGGAATACGCTTGAGACTGATTGCTGAGCACCGCCGTCTCACCCCGGCGATCGCCGATGCTCTGCACGACATCGAGCGCGGCCGCATAGTGCGCGAGGGCCCGCCCGAAATCACCGGTGGACTGCGCCACCAGGCCTAGCCCGTTCAGCACCTTCCACTGCCGCCGGCGATCGCCGAGGCGGGTGTTGGCGGCCAACGCTTCTTCGAAGCGTTCTGTGGCGCGCACGTGGTCGCCCATGCCCCAGGCGATGTTGCCCAGGCCGGTCAACGCCGCCACTTCAGATTCCAGATCGTTCGCGCCGCGCGCCAGCGTCAACGCCAGCTCCTGCTGGTGTGACGCATCGGCGAGGCAGCCCTCCTGGTAGTGTGCCCATCCCCAGATGATATGAGCGCGCGCCAGCAGCCTGCCCGTCACCTCGCTGGCGCCGGGCCTGGCCGCTTCGAGGCGCACGGTCGCCTGCTCGGCGTGTGCCAGCGCCCCGGCAGGATCGCCGGTAGTGTAAGCGAGCGATGCCCGGCGGATGGCAACCTCCGCGTGCGCCGCCGGATCGTCCAGGCGTTCGGCCAGGGTCTCCAGCAGTTCCAGGT
Source organism: uncultured Anaerolineales bacterium (assembly GCA_964566325.1). Taxonomy (GTDB): domain Bacteria; phylum Chloroflexota; class Anaerolineae; order CG2-30-64-16; family CG2-30-64-16; genus JALOOB01. The sequence continues at coordinate 22,128 of CAZMIS010000014.1, read as the reverse complement.
CATCGCGTTGCGCCTGCCGCCGCCCCCTGAGATCGTTCAGTGATTCGCGCCTCAGGAGCAGATCGAAGCGCGCACGGGCATCCTTCTGGGGGGTCAATGCCAACGCCTGCGTGAAGTAGTCGATGGCGGTCTCGGTGGCGAAGATGGCGGCCGCCTGGTTCCCGGCCGCCGCGAAATAGCGGGCCGCCTTGTCGGGTAGACCGGCGCGCTCGAAATGACGGGCCAGTTGTCCGGCGATTTCCTCGGCCTCCGTGCCGTAGAGCGCCTCCAGCGCAAGTCCGACATCCTCGTGCATGTACGACAGCTCGACCTGGTCGAGCCCGCCATAGATGTAGGCCTGGATCACCTTCGGGGCGAACTGATAGCGCGAGACCCGCTGGCCGCCGACGCGCTGCGTGTCCACGCTCTCCACCAGGTGGCGCTTGTCCTGTAACTCGCTGCTCAGCTGGCGGACCAGCTGGCGCGCGTCGCCCTTCTGCAGATCCGCGACCACCTCGGCCACGAACTGCACGCCCTGGACGCTGGCGATCTCCAGCCCCTCGCGCAGCCCCTTATCGACGCGCTGCAATCGCTCGGACAGCGCGCCCTCGACGCGCTCCGGCGTCTGGTCCCAGTCCAGCTTCTGCCCGAGCACCCAGAAGCCACGCGCGTCCTGGACCAGGTCCCCGCGCTCCTGCAGCGCGCGGAGCGACTCGACGGTGAACAGCGGATGGCCGCCGGTGTGCTGGTAGAGCTGGCGATGAAAGGCGGCGTCCAGCCGGTTCGGCTCCGAGGCCAGGTACGCGCTGACGAATGCCTGCCCGGTCGTCGCAACGGCCTGATCGAGGTCGATGGTGATGTCTCCGAAATAGCGTTTGAGCTCCGCTGCGGCCTTCTCCAGGGGATGGCGCTGGTCATCCGACCCTGCCGCGATCTCGTCCGGGCGGTACGCGGCGATGATGAGCACCCGGGAGTTGGTCAGCCGCCGGCAGAGGCGGAACAGCAGGGCAATCGAGTCGGCGTCGGCCCAGTGCAGATCGTCCAGGGCAATGACGAGGGGCGTGCGTCTCGCGAGTTCCGCGACCACGTTCGCATACTGCTCGAAGATCTGGCCGGGATCGACGTTCTTCACGCGGCTCTCGAGCTGACCAGGGGCGTCACTCAGGCTCTCCAGAGCCTTGAACCAGCCCGTCTTCTTGATGGCCGTCGCACCGACCTTCAGCCACAGGGCCGTTCCGGGGACGAAGGTTCCCACCAGGTCGGGACCGTTCTCGACCAGCACCTGTGCGGAGACGCCCAGCAGGTTCTTCAGCCGGCGGCGATTCTCGGCGTTGACGGACCGGTGCGCGAGTTTGTCCTCGATATCGCCGGTGAGCAGATCCAGTGCCTCGCGGAACGGCAGGTATGGCTCGCCGTGGCCCATATAGGCGTCCGCGCGGCCGGTCGCCACGACGAGGTCCTGCTGCTGCGCCAGCGCGCGCGCGGCAAACGCCTCGATCAGGGCCGTCTTTCCCGTGCCCACCGACCCGGTCACCAGGCAGACCTGGGTGCGGCCGGACAGCGCCTCAGCCAGGAACCCGTCGAGCCGCGCGAGCTCGGCGTCCCGGGCTACGAAGACCGGCGTCTCACGATCGTCGAGCGAGTCATCTGGCATGTTGCGTGCGTCCGATCCCCGGCGAGCTGCGCAGCGAGGCGCCGGGCGACTCCCGGTCATGGGGATCGCCGCGCGGATGTCGTACCGGATGCCTGCGATGATAGCGCCCGCACAGGGCCCTGTCAAGGCCCTTCCGCCGCGCGCCCTGCAGGAGGCTCACGATGCCCGTCCGGCCCTCGCGCCTACAGGCACACGACTACAGGCGCACGACTAGAGGCGCACGACTACAGTCGCACGCCTACAGGCGCACGACTACAGTCGCACCCACTCGCCCCCGGTCACGCGCTGGATCTCCGCCGGTGCGACGGCCAGCAGCGTGCGATCGTCCCCGCCGCCGCCGTAGACCACCTCCCAGCGGCCCATCCTCTCGTCCAGCAGGACGGTGCACCGCACCGCATGCCCGAACGGCGGCACGCCGCCCACCGCATAGCCGATCACCATCAGCACGGTCTCCGCATCGGCCAGCTTCACCTGCTTCCTGCCCACGCCGAAGCGCGCGGCGATCGGCCGCCGGTCGACCAGGGTGTCGCCGCTGGCGATCACCACCACGGGCGCATCCCGCACCACGAAGAGCAGGGTCTTGATGATCTGTCCCTCCGAGACGCCGAGTGCCCGGGCGGCCTCGGGCACAGTGGGGGTGTCGGTCGTCACCGGCAGGATCGTGGCCGTGATGCCTTCGGCCGCGATGAACGCGGCCAGGTCTGCGGGCGTGCGTGGGGGTTCGGTCATCGGACAGGGGCCTCCTGCTTCGTGGTTGCTGCGACTGAGGTGCTTCGCAGGGCAGAGTGTAACACAGGCGGGCGCGCCGATATAACTGCTCACGATCATCCCGTAGCGTAGGGCCTTGTGCCCGTGGTGGCGCCCACAAGGGGCTATGCTACGACTATGTTACCCGAACAACGAACAGCTGCGCACCGGTGTGCATTTGGGCCAAACTGGAGTATCATGCGTGGCTGCACTTCGCACCCGAGCACAGCAAAGGCTTATCAGCACATGGCGCAGACCTTCCGCCGCAGCCGCTTCACCTGGGTGGCCTATCTCCTCCTGGCCGTGTACGGCTTCTTCCTCAACAACCTGGGCCCGATCACGCCCTTCCTGAAGGACGAGCTCGGCCTGACCTACACCGTCAGCAGCCTGCACTTCACCGCGTTCGCCGCGGGCATCCTCCTCGCCGGGCTCGGCAGCGCCGCGGTGGTGGGCCGCATCGGGCGCATGGACGCGCTGTGGGGCGGCGCGGCCGGCCTGACGCTGGGCGCGGTGCTTCTGATGGCCGGCCGGTCACCCGTGGTGACGATCGGCGCCGCGTTCGTCGCGGGCGTGCTCGGCTCGCTGATCCTGGCGGTCGTCCCCGGCGCGCTGTCGGACCAGCACGGCGAGGCGCGCGCGGTGGCCATGTCCGAGGCGAACGTTGTCGCGTCGCTCTTCAGCGCGGCCGCGCCCCTGCTGGTCGGCTGGTTCGCGCGCAACCTGGGCGAATGGCGCTGGGTGCTCGTGGTCGCCGCGGTGCTGCCGCCCCTGACGTGGCTTGCGCTGGGCCGCTCAGGTGCGGGCGGATCGGGCGCTGCCGCGCCCCGCGCGCCCGATGGCGCACGGGGGAGACTGCCTGCGCGATACTGGATCTACTGGGTCGCGCTGGTGCTGGCGATCGCGATCGAGTTCTGCATGGTGACGTGGAGCGCGGACTACGCGGAACGGGTGCTCGGGCTGCCCCGCGCGAGTGCCGCCCAGTCGGTGAGCGTCTTCCTCGGCGCGATGATCGTCGGGCGCTGGGCCAGCAGCCGGCTTGTCCGCCGCTTCTCCGCCGCCGCGGTCGTGACCGCCTCCATCGGGCTGGCCGCCGCCGGCTTCCTGCTGTTCTGGCTGGCCTGGAGCGCAGCCAGCGGCCTGGCGGGCCTCTTCCTGACCGGGCTGGGCGTTGCCGGCCTCTACCCCCTGCTGATCTCCCTGGCGATTGCATCGGCGGGGGAAATGACGGTCCAGGCCAGCGGCCGGGCGACACTCGCGTCGGGCGTCGCCATCCTCACGCTGCCGCTGGCCCTGGGCCGCCTCGCCGACCTGGCCGGCATCCGCCCCGCGTACGCGGTGGTGCTCTTCCTCCTCGCGGGTCTGTTTGCCGTCACCCAGGTCGCCGGCCGCCGCGCGAGGGTCGCGTTTCCTGCGTGACTCTCTCTAGCGGCCGAGGTACGTCGGGCGGTTGATGATCACTCCGACCAGGAGGCCAAGGGTGAACGACGCCAGCATCAACAGGGCCAGTGTATCGAGTGCCATGGTGCCCTCCTTGTCCTGCGGCGTGAGACGATTCGCTCAGGTCACTTACTGCGCCAGTACGGCAGTCTCAGCTTCATCTTAGTCCCTTCCGGCTGCCCTGTCTTGATGCGGCCGGACCGTTTGTGACAATCAAAACGATCGGGGTCGTTGCAGGCCGGCCAACACAAACGAAGGGCGTCGACCGGAGTACTTCGAATGTATGGGCCGACGCCCCGTGAAACGGTTCCTTTCGCCTGTTCCGATGCTTCATCCGCGGGATGACACGCGCTCGCAGAGCCGCTATAATCGTCTGTATCCGGGCACCGGGGAGGAACGCATGGGGTCAGGTGTCACGCAGACGATTTCGGAGCTCTACTCGTCGGAAAAATGGCAGGCCATCGAGAAGTCGATCGACGAGCTGATGTCCTGGTGGCGGTTCCTCCTGCTCGGTGCTGCGCTCGCCGTGGCATTTGCGGTGCCGCCCGCGGCCGGCGCCGGCACCGCGCGCCTGCAGACCTGGCTGATCGCGTTCGCCGTGTACGCGCTGCTGGCGCGGTGGCTGTCGGTGGCCTTTCCCACCCTCTACGATTCGTCGTGGGTGAGGATCGGCCGCATCCACCTCGACCTGGCGGCCATCTTCGTCCTCATGCTGCTGCATCCTCCCGCACTGACCTACCTGTGGATCTTCTTCTCCATGCGCCTGCTCGCGGCATTTCGTTACTTCGACGGCCGCGAGTGGCTCTGGGTCTATCTCCTTTGCTGCCTCGCCATCATCGTGGCAACCCTCGTACGCGCCGGGCAACATCCTGGTCCTTTCGCCAACATAGACATCGTCGCCGTAATCGCCAAGTGCGCGATCCTGGGGATCGCCGCCTGGCTCTTTCACTACCTGCACCGGCTGATCCCGCGCCTCTCGAACGCCGAGTACCTCTCGCAGACGTCGCAACTCCTCATGGCAGGGCTCGACCAGGGTCAGATCGGCTCGCTGATGGCGCAGGCTGCGAAGGGGGGCATTCCGGCCGCCGATGACGTGATCGTCCACAGGGTCAGCTCGAAGGAGGATCCGGTGCTGATCCCTGACAGCAGCACGCTGGTGGCCGGAACCATGCTGCGAAACACGCCGACCAGGATCGGTGAGGGCGTCATCGGCTGGGCGCTCGAACACCGGCAGAGCGCCAACGTCCCTGACGTGGCCCAGGATGATCGCTGGGTGCCCCTCGAACCCGACGGGCCAAAAGTCGTCTCGCTGCTCGTCGCGCCCATGTACGTCGGCCAACGGAACCTGGGCACGATCACCGCCATCAGCAACCGCCGCCGCGCGTTCGACGACCGGGACGAGCAATACCTCATGACCGTCGCCGGGCAGGCCGCGGTTGCGCTGGCCAACGCCGAGCTCTTCAGCAATCGCAGCCGGCAGCGCGCTCAACTGGGTGAGATCCTTGCCGCCAGCCTCACCTTCGACCCGTGCCAGCCGCTGGACTCCCTCCTCAACCAGCTGGCGGAGGCGGTCAGAAAGCACAGCGGCTACCGGATGGCGGCCGTCAACTTCATCGATCCGTCGGACAACACGCTCCGGGTGGCAGCGATGGCCGGGGTTCCGGCCGCGGGCCAGGAGCACCTCGCCAGGCAGCGCCTTCCAATGGTCGATCTGCAGCCCTACCTTAACGACGCGTATCGCATCAGCCAGTCCTACTACATCCGCCACGATCGACGACCGGTTGCGGCAAGTCTGGACGCCTACGCATGGACACCGGAGCTGGGCGAACGCAGCGCGGGAGAGTGGCACCAGGACGACATGCTGCTGGTTCCGATCATGGAGCAAACGGGCCAGGTGCGGGGCTATCTCTCCGTCGATGATCCGATCGACCGGCGAACGCCTTCGCACGATGACGTCCAGATGCTGGAGATCCTGGCGCGCCTCGTGGGCAGCATGAGCCACACGGCCGACCTGTTCGCCAGGCTTGCGAAGCAACACGAGCACGAGCGCCGGCACGCGCAGCTGCACCGCCTGCTGCACACGATCAGCACGGTGACGCCGAGCCTCGATTCCCTGGATCGCATGCTGCACGTGTACCTGACCGGCATCACGTCCAACGACGGCCTGGGCTTCAACCGGGTGGCCTTGCTCCAGCTCGAGCCGGGAGGCGCCACCCTGTCTGCCAGGATGGCGATCGGCCAGCTAGAGCCACAACAGGCGCGTCGCATCTGGGAGAACCTGGTGGCCGATCACCAGTCCATCGAAAACTACCTGCTCAGCGTACGGGCAGGCGCGCACTTCGAGCCCACCGACCTGGACCGCCGCCTCCGTGGGTTGCGGATCGACGTGACACCCGACGGCAAGGATGCCTTCTCGCGCGCACTGCGCGAGCGTAAGCTGCTCTTTGCGTATGGGGACCGGGAGCCGCGGCTGTCGCCCGAGTACGTCGAGATGGCCGGGGTGACCACCGCCGCGGTGATCATCCCGCTGATCGTGGGCAGCCAGGTCCTGGGCCTGCTGATCTGCGACAACAAGTTCACCGGCGCCGCGCCGGACAACCTCGACCTCCTCACCAACTTCGCGTCGCACATCGCGGCGGTGATGGAGGACGACCGGCTGCGCCGCGAGGCCCATTCCCAGGCCAGCACGGCCGGCTGGCGTGAGGGGATGCAGTACGAGCGCTTCCGGCTTCAGGACGACCTGCACGACGCGCTCAACTGGCTGCTGACCGGCGTCAAGTGGGAGGCCGAGCTGGTCGAAGCCCACCTCGAGGACGGCAACACGCCCAAGGCCGTGGACGCCACCGCCCGGCTGCTGTCCAAGGTCGAAAGCGCCTGTACGTGGTATAGTAGGATTCTCAACGACCTGCGCCGGCCGTTCCTGGCCGAGATGGGACTGATGACCGCCCTGCGCCAACAGGAGCCCGCGCTCCAGGCGGGGCAGGTGCAGATCAGCGGAGAGGTCACCGGCCCCCTGCCACCGAAGGTCGAGAACGAGTTGCTGCGCGTCGGGATCGAGGCGATGACCAACGCGGCCAAGCACTCGGGCGCTAAGAACGATCCGGACACGCGCATCGCGGTGAAGGTTCGCATGGCACCGGACCGGGTCGACCTGACCGTGACAGATAACGGCTCCGGTTTCGACCCTGCGGCGGTGTTCGCTGCGGGCGGCAACCGCGGCCTTTGCCGGATGCAGAAGCGCGTGGCCGAGGCCGGCGGTTACTTCCAGGTCATGTCGAAGGCCGGCGTCGGCACCGAAGTGCAGGTCGGCTTCCCGCTGGATGGGGACATGGGACAGCGCCAGGGATGAGGTGAGGAGATGTCGGGCAAAATCACGATCCTGATCGCGGACGACCAGGAGATCTCGCGCGACGGCATGCGTCACGTCCTGGAGACCGGCTCAGACATGCAGGTCGTCGGCGAGGCGGGCGCAATCAACGATGCGATCTGGCAGGTGCACAAGCTCCGGCCGGACATCCTGCTGCTGGACCTGAAGTGGTTCGAAAACGAAAAGGCCGGACTGGACGCGATCCGTCGCCTCCGCACGGAGGTCCCCGAGACCAGGATCATTGCGATCACTGTGTACACTCATCTTGTCGAGCTGGCGCGCGATGCGGGCGCGCACGCCGCCGTGACGAAGGACATCCATCGCCGCGAGCTCCTGGACGAGATCCGCAGCGTCCACTCGCTGCCCGAACAGCGCGCGGCCGGGAGGACGGACGAGAAACGCGAGGCGCTGAGCGATCGCGAGATGGAGGTGCTGCGCCTTGCGGCCCGGGGTCTGGGCGTCAAGGAGATCGCGGCGGCCCTGAACATCGCGGAGACCACGGTTAAGGGCCATCTGAGCAGCATCTACGGCAAGATGAACGTGTCAAGTCGGGCCGGCGCGGTCGCCGAGGCGTACAAGCAGAGGCTCATCTCGCCGGAGTAGGCGCGGCGGCACACCGGGCCCGTCTGCCAGACCGCCCGGCGCGGGGCGCGGTGCGCGGCGCGCCATCCCCGGCATCCCGCCCGGCGCTGAAGCACCGGGCTACACGATGCGCAGAGTATGGTGGAATATCTCGATGAGTAACGATTCCCGTGTTTCGGGGTCGCTCAGCAGATCGATGATGTTGTAGGTACGCTCGACCAATCGATCCCGTTGGATGCGAGTCTGCAACTCAGAGGTGGTGACTGCGGTCAAGTAGAAGTTCTTGCAGTGCGGGCTGCGGGTGACGGCATCGCTAAACGATTTCTGCGCCGCACCATAACGCTCCAAGGCACCGGCAGGATCGATGCCACCCTTAATCTCTACCACCGCCAGTAGCTCGGCATCCCGACGAAAGGCAATATCGGGCTCTGAGCTGAAATCCATTGAAATGTCGTTCATCAATTCGCAATGGCTGGGCAGTCCGGCGTCCAGTTGCTCGAACGTCAACACCGGTGCGATCAGTAGATGCCGCTCAAGAACCCACTCCACCACGAACCTGCGCACCCGCTCCTCGGCCACCGCACCGATTTTGTTTCGGTTGACGCCGTCAAGGCTGATGCCCATGGTTGCGATAATCATACGATGCCCGTTCTCCAGCGTCCAGCTGCTCGAGTTCAAAATGATCGAACTGATAAACAGATTGTACGTCTGCGCCATCTTGAGCGCCTTAGCCTCGATCAGCCGAGTGCCCTTGTTGCCAATCTCCAGCTTCTCGACGGCGCCAACATAGTCGCGTACGGCCTTGAGAGAGAGACCAGACATCGCGCGATAGTACAGGCTGGTAGTTGTATTCCAGCGCAGAACCGCCGGGTGGCAGAAGACGAGCTTGGGATCGATCTGCAGCGTGTCCACCACATGGTGCCATGCCTCTGGCTCGATCATCAGCGAGTCAAGTGGGTGCCACTCGATCGCATCGGGAAATTGCATAATAGCCGCCCTGGCCTTAACGTCAGCGCGTCCCTGCAGCGCAGTGCTGATGAGTGAGGACTTAACCTTCCGTAGATCAGTCGTGTAATCGTCACTCGTAGGCATTTTGTGCACTAATCCTGTCACCTGATTGGTTTGGACCACACGTATACGCATTTGCGTATCTCGTTGCGGCCATGGAGTCCCATCTGCTGACTGCTATTGCCCTTGCCTTTCGGCAGCACCCAAATTCGTTCCACGCGCAACCCGGCGCTCGCGGCAAAATCAGAGAGAATCAAGTCAACCGGCGCTTCCTCCCCCACGTACTGCACGTTATCGTTGACCATTACCACGTGTCCGCCCGGCGCAAGCAGCCGCGCCAACTCGTGAATGACGAAGCTCATCTCGAAGAAGTAGTTCTCAACCATGCCAACAACATTGTTGTTATTGAGGCGCCGTTCAACCCGCGCCAGGCGCAGCACGTCGAGTACTTCTTGCAGTGCGGCCTGTTTCTCAAATGCTGCCACCGCAGCCCCATGACGCTCGCTGGCGCCGCGGCTCTCGTACACCTCGCGCAGCCAGGCGCGCTTACTCCGATTCTCGACCGTCGCAGACAGTAAGGTCTGGCGCAGCCGCTTGACTTCTTCCTCTCCCAGACCCAAGAAAGCCAGTTCCAGAGCATAGGTCCGCGTGTAGTCATACCGATTACAGTACGGCGGCGAAGTCAAGATCAGGTCAAACGAGTCCGCTGGCAGGTCAGGCAGGTGCTCCAGACACGAGCCATTGATGATCTGCACGTGACCGGAGAAGGAGTCTCCGTTTCGATTGCTGATGTCCTCAGCCATCATGTGCAGCTTGCCAAGCACCGTGGGGAGGAATGAGTAGACGACGCCTTTGTCGAAATTCGAGCCGGCTGTTTTGCCCGCGCGTTGATCCCAGCGCAGATACTGACCATCTTTGCGCGTGAAGCTGACTTCCTCAAGGCTTGCCATACAGGCAAAGCGAAAGAGGAACCGCACCTGCTCGTCTGCAATGCCCTCGACCAGAGCAAGGTAGGCGCCGATCGAAGCTTCAGTGTCCTCAGGAAAGGCCTTCTGAGTGATTCGGAGATGCGGGAACCGATACTCCACACCACCATCTACAGCCGACGGCGACTCCTCAAGCCGTTTCAACCAATACGCGAAGGACGCGGGATTTACCGAATCGGCATGCAGGCGCGCCTTAATGGCCTGAACGCCTACCGGTAGCAACTCAATTCCGGTCGCCCGCCAACCTGCCTTCGTTGCTGTCGTCAATGTTGCCCCAGAACCGGCAAATGGATCCAGAACGGCCGGTGAGGTAGCCCCAAATGGCCTGAAGCGGTCGAGCATGAATGACACAAAAGCCGATGAGAAGCCTTCCTTGTACTTGAGCCAGCGGTAAAAAGGCGTAGCCTTGTTTGCCTGGAACGAAACGAGAGCTCGATTGAGGGCAGGATTGACCTGTAGCCTGTCGGCGTAGCGTTGATAAAGACGAGCGCGCTCGCTCCCTACCGCGACAACCTCCTGAACGAAGGGGAGGGTGAACAGCTCGTACTGCCCGACGGCAGCTGGCTCACGAACGCTGGGCATTTCGCCGCCCGACTGTTGGGGCGTGATGTCATCGCTGGTCATGGCGACATTATACCTCAGCGTAACGAGAATTCACATTCATGTACGGCTTCTTCACAGTGTGCTCAGCTAGATTCCCCCCTCTTTTTCAGGACTTGCATTCCCGGAAAATAGTATTACAATAATATACACTTTATTGGTCGGTTCGACCCAGGAGGAACCGCATGAGCCATTCCAAGACGCGCGCGGCCCTGTGTGCGCTCCTCGATACCCCGCCCACGGGCGGCGTGGCACTCGTCGCGCTCACCGGCGCACGGGGCGCCGGCGCGTCCGCGCTCGCCCGCTCGGTGGCGGGCCAGCCGCCCGCAAGCTTCGCGGGCCGCGCGCTCTTCCTGCACGGCGGTCCCGGCGCGTTGCGGGCCAGCCTGGTGCTGGAGGCGGAGCGTCTCTGCGGGGTGGATCCGGCCGGCGACACGGACCTGGTGCGCCGCGCGGCGCGCGTCCGCCGCACGCTGGCGTCCCGCGGGAGGATCCTGGCGGTCATCGATGAGGCGCAGGATCCGCACGCGGCCGCGTGGGCGGTGGACCACCTGTTGCCCCCCGGCTCGGCCGCGCTGCTGGTGGCGCGCGATCGCGCGCTCCTGCGCGCGCTGCCCGCGGCCGAGGTCGCCATGCCAGCCGGCGAGGGAACCGCACAGGGGACGTGCGCCCAGGAACCGCTTCCCCGCGAGCTGCAGTGGCGGCTGGCCCGGCTGGGCGCCTTCGCGGCCGGCGTGTTGGATGAGCAGGTGGTCGCCGCGGTCTGGGATGACGAGACGGACGCCGCGCGGGCGGGCCTGGCGGCGCTGGCGCGGGCAGGCCGATTGGCGCGCGAGGGCGATCCTGCCGCGCCGCGCTATCGCCTGGAGCCCGGCGTGGCGGCCGAAGCAGCCGCGCTGCTCGAAGCGAGCCCCGATCGTGGGATCGTTTTCGGGCGCCACGCGGACGCGGTCCTCGAGGCGCTGGCAGAGGCGGAAGGCGCGTTCGCCCGCGGCAGCGAGACGACGGGCCCGGCGCTGGCGCGCGCCATCGACCTGTGGCCACAGGTGTCTCAGGCGTGGGGAAAGGCTACGGCCGATGAGACCGGCCGCAGCGCGGCCTGGGAAATGGCGCTGCTGGGGAGCGCGCCGCGGCTGTTGGCGCTGCTCGTCCCGCCGGCGCAGCGCGTGGCCTGGCTGGAACGCACCCTGCGTCCCTCGATTCAGGCCGGACGCCGGCGCTGGGACGCTCGTCTGCTGCCCGCCCTGTCCGAGGCACAGCTGGAGCTGGGCGACGTCGCGGCCAGCCTGCGCACCGCGCGCCTGGCCGTCGCCGCGGCGTCACAGGCGGGCGGCCAAGAGGTTGCCGCGCACGCCCGCGTGCGCGTCGCCGCAGCCCTGGTGGCGCAGGACAACCCCCGCACGGCGATCGACGAGCTCGACCGCGCGATCGAGGCGGGCCGCACCGCGGGAGACCTGCGGGTGGAGGCGGAAGCCCAGCGCCTGATGGGCCATGCCCGGCAGCTGCTCGGCGAACCGGTCGCAGCCGCAGAGTCGTATGGCGCAGCGCTGGCGTGCCTCAAGACCCTCGGCGCGCCGTACGAGGCGTTGCCCCTGGCCGAGGCCCGTGCCGTGGCCCTGGCCCAGGCGCCCGCGGGGCGAGCGGGAATCGGTGCGCCGGCCGTGGAAGCCTACCGCCAGGCGACGCTGCTGGCCGGCCGGCTGGACGACCCTGAGACGGAACGCCGCCTGGCCCGCCAGCTCGGCGACCTGTGCGCGGCCGATTGGCCTGAGGAGAGTGTCAGCCACTATCGGCGCAGCCTGGCCCTGAGCCGCGCAGCGGGCGATGAGGCCGGCTCGATCGAGCTGCTCGCGCGCCTGGGCGCCACCCTCGCGCAGTTGGGCCGCTCGGAAGAGGCCGGCCGCGCGTGCGAGGAGGCGCTGGTGGTGAGCCGCGCCGCGCACGACGAAGGGGCGGAGCTGCGCGCACTCGTCGGACTGAGCGACGCGCTGGCGAGCCAGGGATCACAGCAGTCGGCCATCCTCGCAGCAAAGCAGGCGCTGCCCCTGGCGACCCGCCTGGGCGACGGCGAGGCGCAACTGGCAATGTCATTGCGGCTCGGCGCCTACTACGGCGAAGCGGGTGCACTGCGTGACGCGATCACGTGCCTGGAGGACGCGGTGCGCCTGAGCCGGCGCCTGGGGCAGCGCTCGACCGAGTTGGATGTGCTCCTGTCGCTCAGCCGCGCCCACCTGGCCCAGGGGTCATCCGGCATCGGCGAGGAATGCCTGGCCGCCGGACTGCCCCTCTCCCGCGCCCTCGGGCTGCGCGCGACCGAATTGGACATCCTGCGGCGTCTGGGCGACTTGCGCCGCGCCCGCGGCGATGACGCGCGCGCCGGCAGCGCGTACGACGAGGCGGTGGAGGTCAGCCGCGCGCTGGGCGACAGCACCGCAGAGCGAGAACTCCTGCTGCAGTTGGCCGATGCGCAAGCTCGCAGCGGCCGTCCGGATCGGGCGGTGCACTCCCTGCGCCAGGCCCAGCCGCTGGTCCATGCGCAGGACGACGCACGCCAGACGCTGCAACTCGTGCTCCGGCTTGCTGACGCCGAACGCAGCGCAGGGCTGCCCGACGACGCCCTGGTGCACGGCAACGAGGCGCTGCAGATCGCGCGCGAGGTGGGCGATCCGCCCGCCGAGCTGGCCGCCCTGCTGCACCTGGCCGCCACGCACGACAGCCTGCGCCAGCACGATCCTGCACTCGACGCCTACAGTCACGCGCTGGAGGTCAGCCGAGCGGTGGGCGACCTGGCCGCCCAGGCCGCCATTCTGCGCCGCCTCGGGGAGGCCGGCGTGGCCCGTGGTGACGACGAGACGGCCATGGCGCACTATCGTGCAGCCCTGTCCCTCTTCGGGGAACTGGGCGATGAGGGCGCGGCCGGCGCCCTCCACTACGACCTGGCCGAGCTCGATCGCCGGGCGGGGCGCACGGCCGAGGCGCGAACGGCCTACACCGCAGCGCACCGCGCCGCGCGGCTGCTGAACGATCCGGCGGCCGAGGCGATGGTGGCGCAACGCCTGGGCGCGCTGCACCGCGACGACGGCGATGTGACGGCCGCCGCGCGCTGGCTCGAAGAGGCCGTGGACGCGCTGCGCCGCGCGGGCGACGAGGCCGGAGAGACGGAGGCTGTGCTCGATCTGGCCCACTGCCACGAGCAGCTGGCCCGCCAGGTCGAGGCGGCGGCCGCGTACCAGGCCGCCGCGGTGGGTGCGGTCAGGGGCGGGCGGCGTGACGTCGAGCTGGCCGCCGAAGCGAGCCTGGGCCGGCTGGCGCTGGCCGGCGGGCGACCCGCACAGGCATGCGATGCGTTTGCCGCAGCGGTGCGCCTGGCGCAGGAAACGGGCGACGTGCAGGCCGAACGGGACGCGCTTGCGAGACTGGGCGAGGCGCAGATGGCCTCAGGCCGCGCGCTCGCCGCCACCGAAGCGCTGTCGGGCGCGCTGGCGTTGGCGCGGGAGGGCGGCGATAAGGCGGGCGAGCTCCGCCATCTCGTGGCGCTGGGCGAGGCGTGCGTGGCGGCCGGCGAAGCCGCCTCCGGCGTCGCCTACTTCGAGCAGGCCGTGCCGCTGATGCAGGAGGCCGGCGACGGGGATGCGGAGATGGGGGTCTGGTTGGGCCTGTCCGATGCGCTGGCCGCGCGCGGCCGGGTAGCAGGGGCAGTGGAGGCGGCCGAGAAGGCGCTGGCCCTGGCACAGACGAGCGGGCGGCAGGATGCGGAAGGCGCAGCACTGCTGCGCGTGGCCGAGGCCCAGCATGCGCAGGGCCACCTGGGCGCTGCGCTGATCGCCTACGAACAGGTCCTCCCGCTGCTCGATACGCCGAGCCATCGCGCCACCGCGATGGAAGTGCTGCTGCGCCAGGGCGCGACCCTCGAAACATTGGGCAAAGGGCCAGGGGCCACCGAGAGCTATCGTCGTGCGCTCGCACTCGCGGTCGAGATGAACGACCGGCGGCGCCAGGCAGAGGCCGCGCGGCGGCTGGCCGTTGCCGCGGATGCCGCAGGCGACGCTGCCGGCGCAGTGGCGGCCTACGAGACGATGCTCGAGGCGGGCCGCGCGATGGGCGATCCTGACATCACCCGCGCGGCGCTGCGGGGCGCGGCCACCAATCTGCAGCGCGAAGGTGCATCCGACCGCGCGCTGCCCCTCTTCCGCGAGGCGCGCGAGTTGGCGGCCGACCGCAACGACCGCCGCGGCGAGGCCGAACTGCTGAACGCACTGGGCGAAGTGTACACGGCCGTCTCCGATCTGGATCGGGCGGCCTGGGCATACGAACAGGCAGGCACGCTCGCCGAGGGCCTGGATGATGCGCTCCTCTGCGCGCGGGCAGCCAACGGCCTGGCCCAGGCACGCGCTGCCGCGGGCGACGCACCGGCCGCAGTGGCCCATCACGAGGCCGCACTCCGCTTCGCGCGCCGCGCGGGAGACCGCAGCGCGGAAGCTATCGCGCTCTTCGGCCTGGCGACCGCACAGGGCGACGCGACCCATGCGCCGCGTGCGAAGGAACTGCTCGATCAGGCGCTCGCCAGCGCACGTGCAGCGGGCGACGCGCGTCTCGCTGCCACCATACTGCTGGCCCAGGCCGAGGCCGCCCGCGCCGCAGGGGACGCCGATGCCAGCCACCGCGCAGCGGCGGACGCACTGGCGGCAGCGGCGGAAGCAGGCGATGCCGGCCTGCAGGGTGCGGCTCACGCCGCCCTGGCCCGGCTGGCACTGGGCCAGGGGCGACCTTCGGCAGCCCTCGCCGCATTCGATGCGGCTCTGGAGGCACAGCGTGCGGCGAAGGACGCCGCAGCCGAGCGTCGTGCGCTCCTCGGACTGGGCGACGCTCACCGCGCGGCGGGCGATCTGCTGCACGCGGTGGAGAGTTACGGCACAGCCCGTGAACTGGCCCAAGCCGCGCACGACCCGGCCGCGGAACTCATGGCGTTCCTCGGCCTTGCGCAGGCCCACAAGGCCGGCGGCTCTGCGACGCGTGCAGCGGACGCATTCCGCAAGGCGCTGCGCCTGGCGCGCTCCGAGGGACACCGGGACGCGGAACTTGAGGCGCTGCTGGGGCTGGGTCAGGCCAGCGCCGCGGCCGGGAAGAGCGGCGCCGCAGGCACCCACTTCCGCGCAGCACTGAACCTGGCCGTCGAATCGGGACAAGCCCGCGCAGAGCTCGCCGCACGCCAGGCGCTGGGCGAGATCGCAGGCAGCGAGAGCGACGCCACGGCGCACTTCAGCGCGGCACTGGCACTGGCCCGCTCGCTGGGCGACCGTGAGGCCGAGGTGGACGCCGCGCTGCGGCTCGTCACGGTGGCGACCGGAGAGGAAACGCGCGCCGATGCACTGCGTTCGATGCCCGCGGCCCTGACGATCAGCGGCAAGCGGGGCGACAAGGCAGGCGAGCTCATCGCGCTCCGGGCGCTCGCAGCAGAACGCCGCGCAGCGGGCGACCTGCGCGGCGCGATCGGTGACTACCTCACCGCCTTGCCGCTGGCGACCGCACAGGACGACCAGGCGTCGTTGTCCGACGTGCGCGCAGGGCTGGCCGAGGCCTACACGACGCTCGGCGAGACGGCGGCAGCGATCGAGCATGACCGCTGGGCCCTCGTCCATGTACGGCAGGTTGCGGACCGGGAGCTGGAGCTAAAGGTGCTGTGCCGGCTGGCGGGGGCCGAGGCGGCCGCGGGCGAGAATGTGGATGCCGCGCGGCATTACGACCAGGCCACGCACCTGGCGCGCGAAATGGGTCGCCGGCAGGTCGAGCTCGACAGCCTGCTGGGCCTGGCGCCCGTTGCGGTGCGCCTGGGCGAGCCCCGCCGCGCGGCAGACTGCTACCGCAATGCGCTGGAGCTGAGCCGCGAGCTGCACGAGCCCGACGCCGAAGTCCGGATCCTCCTGGCACAGGGCGATGCCTGGCTGGCCGCCGGAGAGCCGAATGCCGCCGCGGAGGGTTACCGGGCAGCGCTGGACGTGGTGCGCGCGAATCGGCTGCCGGGCCAGGAAGCGGCGATCCTGAGGCAGTTAGGTGGTGCGTTGGCCGCCGCGGGGAAGATGGAGGAGGCGACGGTCGCGTATGAAGCGGCGCTGCCGCTCCTCGAAGGCGCGGCGGATGCGGCCGCGCGCATCGAGCTTCTGGGCCGGTTGGGCGACGCGTACGCGGGCATCGCACGGTCGGACGATGCGGTCCGCGCCTACGAACAGGCGCTGGCTGCGGCGGTCGCAACGGGCGACCACGCCACGGAGGCCAACGTGTCCGGCAAGCTGAGCATGGTGTATGCCGCAGCGGGCCAGACGGAACAGGCCATCACCTGGGGCGAGCGCGCCATGATCGCGGCGCGGTCCGTCGTGTCGTGGCCGAACCGGGCGCCCGTGCTGCGCACCCTCGGCGACGCCTACGCGGACCGGGGCGACGCCGCACAGGCCATGGTGTGCTATCGCCAGTCCCTCTTCCTGAGCCGGGCGGTGAACGATCGCCGCTCGGAGGCCGCACTGCTCAACAGCCTGGGCACTGCCTCCGCGCAGTTGGGCATGCCCAAGGACGCGATCGAGTTCTATCTCAAGGCGCTGCTGGTCAGCCGAGAGACGCGCGACCGGCCGCTCGAGGGCAACATCCTCAACAACCTCGGCAACGCGCATGCCGATCTCAACGAGATGGGGCCTGCCACGGAGTACTATCGACAGGCGCTGGCCATCAGCCGGGCGCTGGGCGAGCGGCGCAAGGAGGCCAACCGGCTGGCGAACCTGGGGCTGGCGCTCATGGAGCTGGAGGAAACCCGCCGCGCCATCGACGCCTTCAGCGAGGCCGTGAACATCTACGAGGAGCTGGGCGACCGCGCGGCGCGTGCCCGCCACTCGTGGATGCTCGGCATGCTGCTCCAGCGCAGCGGCCAGCTCGCCCGCGCAGCCGAGGTAATGCAGCCTGCGGTGGATTACGAGCGGGAGATCGACGCGGCCGAGGCGAAGGAGCACGCGAAGCTGGTGGAGCGCCTCCGCCGCAGCGTCGCGTGACCCGCCCCCCCGGGGGGGATTGTAGGGGCCGGCCTGTGTGCCGGCCCTCTGCATGCGATTGCCTTGCCGTTCTTCAATCTTCAATCGCCCGCCGCCTCGACGATGCGATCGATCTGCCGCTGCACCAGGTCGCGCGCGTCGCGCACCAGGGTCTCCGGCTCGTTCGGATTCCCGATGGCCGCAACCACGACGTGCGCCAGCACGTTGCCCAGGCGGAAACGATGGCCGTACTCCACTACCGTCCGGTCCATCAGGCGGTAGGTGACCCTGAGCGCCTCGGACGCGTCGGTTCCTGCCGCAGCCCCGGCGAACGGCGCGCTGACAATGTCCGTCGCATTGCGGCTGACCAGCGCCGTGGCCTCGAGTTCCTCCGCAGCCGCATCACGCTCGGCCAGCAGAAACGCCTGTTCCGCATCCACCGTCGTCGTGTAGACGCCCACGCTCGTCATGACGCTAAGCAACGTATTGCCCCCCGAGGCCTCCACGTCGAGCGCGCTCGGCCGCAGGTAGAGCGCGACGTACTCGATATCTGAGCCCTTCTCCGCAGCCAGCTCGAAGCCGGCCGGCATGTCCAGCCGCGTCAGCGCGAGTTCCGCCGGATCAGCCTCGACGACAACACCTCTCATTGCCTCCGGCGCGTGGGGCGCCGCAACGGTGGCCGGCAGCGGTGCGCAGCCAACCAGCACAAGCGCGGCAACCGCCCACATCACTGCTGCGACCAGCAGGCCGCGACCGTTGATGCCATCCATGGTCACCCCTTCCTGATTGAAACTCGAAGCACGGCTCGTGTGATGGCCTTCAATTTCCCTGAATGAAGTACAATATTAGAACAAATAAGGTATTGACACGGCACATGCTGTATGCTATCATCCCCATTTGTAATTGATTTGTTCAATAGTGTCCCAGGGCTCCCATCGCCGCGAACGAAGCGATGTGAGGCCCAACGAAGCGTCGACTCTCAGACCCGCCTCACCGTGCCAGCGGTGAGAGCCGCATGATTCAGTCCGGTGCGTGCGCTGTCTGACCCCCCGTGGCAAGCGCGGCAGAGGGAATCCCATGCCGCACGGCAACGCATCCCATCGGCTGGCGGAGGTTACTCGATGTCACGTCTGGTTCGACTGCTGCTGGCAGTCACGCTCCTCTTCTCCACTCTTCCTATCTCACTTCTCGCACCCGCCCGCACCGCGTACGCCCTGGACGCCGGCGGGGTCACCGAGGTCATCACCGCCCTGCAGAGCCTGGGCACCGTGGTCAACAGCCTGTCGGGACTGGCAGGCCTTGGCGAACCGATTCCCTTCACCGATATCGATCCGAGCGAGGCGTTGAACCTGGACTCCCTGTTCAGCGACGCGCTGGGCGCGCTCGGCGCCCCGGAGAGCCTGGGCGTCCTGGCGACGGCCATCGACGGGAGAGATAACCCCAACCTGGGCGGCACGGGCATTGCGGTGACGTTCGACAACGTGGTGGGCAACGATACGAACGACACCTTGTCCTTCGACTTCACTGCGACTCGCACCATGAACGTCCCCCTGAAGTTCACCGGCGGCGACGTCAACCTGGACGGTTCGGAGATCGCCCTCACCTTCACGCTCACGGCGCCGTTCGCCCTCGGCTACGACAGCGGCGCATCCAATCCCGCAGAGAAGGTCTTTCTGACCAACGAGCCGGTCATCGCGGTCACGGCCTCGGCCAACGTGCCGGCCATCACCGCGTTTGAGAGCCTGCTCGGCTTCACCAGCGTGAGCGTCGGCGGCGGCGTGGTACTCAACGCGGCCATCGAAGCGGCCTTCGCGGACCCCGACGGGAACGGCCGCCTGACGGTGGACGAGTGGGCCTCCACCGCCCTGGGCGACCTGGTGACGGTCGCCTTCGCGGACGCAGCAGGGAACGACATTGACGCCAGCCTGACGCTCGACGCAGCGATCGTCCCCGGCGCCACCGACGCCACAGTCGTCTGGCAGGATGCCAGCCTCGTGGACGGGCCCGGCGTTCCCACGGTAACGCTGAACGCGTTGGATGACTTCACCAACATCAACGCGAGCAACATCTTCAGCGGCCTGGCGAGCGCCACGACCGCGCTGCTCGCGGCGCAGCAGAGCGGGGACCTGAAACTCCCGTTCCTGAAGGGCAGGCTGAGCGACGTTTTCCAGTTCGCCGATCCGCTCGTCGACTTCGTTCACGAGCTCGGCGACGCGGCCATCGTCTGCGGGCCGAACGACACCGTCCCGCCCAGTGGCCCCATCTTCGGGCTCGAATCGGGCGACACGGTGTTCTGCCGCGCCTATACGATCAACCCAGTCGACCAGGTCGACTGGCAGATCGATGGCGCCAGCACCGTTACGACGTTGACCACCGTCGGTCCCAGCCCGTCAACCTCCGCCCAGCTCGTGCTGGGCGCCGGCGGCCTGGACAGCGTCACGCTGGACTTCCGTTTCCAGGGCGAGTCCACGGTGCGCCTGGCGCGTCCGCTCTTCCTGACGGCCGAAGAACTGACGGAGAAGCTCCTCAGCGTCGCGGGCATCGACACGGTCACGCCGAACTACGATCCTGACAAGAAGATCCTGACCTACCGGCTGCAGGAAGCCCTCCCGGCGGTCAGCGAGGCGGTCGAGACGGACTTCGGCGACCAGCTCAGAGCGCAGACTGGCCTGTTCGGCCTGAGCCAGTCGGGCAGCGACGAGATCTCGGTCGAGGCGTCGTCCATCGCGATGGACGTGACCTTCGGCGTCATCCTGGTCGAAGATCCGGCGGACATCAAGGCGGGCGGCACCAACTCCGATCGCTTCTTCCTGCAGGTAGGCTCGGGCAACGAGTTCCAGGCGGACGTGGCGATCGCCGCGGGCAGCAACTTCGGGCTCGAGGGCCGGCTGGCCTTCCTGGAGGTCACCGCCGCAGGCACCCCGACCGGTCCCAATCCGGGCGGCGCGATCTTCAGCATCGGCGACAGCGACGATGCGCCCGGCGCGCCCAGCTTCAGCCTCAACATCACTGCGCCCGGCATCACGGGCGTAGCGTTGCCGCAGACGATCCCCGATGCCATCCTCGTCAGCGACCTGATCTCCGGCGGCATCGGCCCCAAGATCAGCGCCAAGTGCGAGATCGGCTTCAGCAGCGGCCTCGAGGTCAAGGCAACGGTCGGCGGCGCGACGGAGCTGGCATCCGGCAAGGCCGGCGTCTCCTGGCCCGACGTCTTCACCGACGACACCTGTGAGCCCGACCTCGCCGGCATCGCGGTCACGACCGACGGCGACTTCAACACCGACCTGCTCTCCTTCAACATCGACCCCGATAACCCGCTGGAGATGCTGAGCATCATCCTCGACTCCATCTACGGGCTCGCGCAGGCAGTTGACAGCCTGCCCGCGATCGCGGATCTGGACGTGCAGATCCCGGTCGTCGGCGTCAGCCCGCGTGACCTGCTCGACAAGCTGGAGGAGATCAACGTCGCCATCAACGACGCGCGCTCTAATCCGGCAGGAACGCTCCAGGGTTTGGAGACGCAACTCGAGACCGAACTGGGCATCGACCCGGCCGCGCTCTCTTTCGAGCTGGGTGACGTGGTCCCGGGCGGCGAGAAGGACCTGATCCTGCGCCTGGGCTACAGCAAGGCCGACGCGCTCGTTCAGCCGCTCAACTTCGACATCGATGACGGCGGCCTGGGGCTGGTTTCCGCCTCCAATGGCGGGAATATCTCGTTCGGCTACACCGCAGGCGCGCAGTTCGACATCGCGATCCCGCTGAAGCCGGGCAGCGCGCTGGGCGACACCCTGGTCCTCGAGACCACGCGGGCCACCGCAGGTGGGTCGCTCGATGCGCAAGCCCTCAGCTTCACTGCGGCCGTCGGTCCGCTTGAAGTGGGGGTCTCAGGCGATGCCAAGGTGGACGTTGACCTGGTCGTGGAGAACACGGATACCAACCCGCTGTCGCTTAGCGCCTGGCTGACCGGTGTCGGCGCGGACCTGACCGGCGCAACCCAGAGCTGCGGGATCATCGACCCGAATGGGACGCCCGACAACGGCGACGAGATCACGCTGGACGGCCAGGCCTGTGCGCGGCTGGATCTCGACGTGGCCGGCCCCATCGGAACCCTGGGCTTCCGCGCGGCAGACATCACGCAGCCCGACGATCTCGGCGATCCCGACCAGTGGTATGCGTACGTGCCTTCGGGCCTGACGGGAGCCATTTCGAGCAACGTGCTCAACTGGGCGTTCCTCTTCAAGGTGCTCCCCGAGCTGACGACGAAGCTCGAGGGAATGCTTGCGAGCGGAGCCGAGGACGTGAGCGTGCCGGGCCTGGGAGAGGCGCTGGACGCGGGCGCGGACGTGGTAGGCGAGATCAACACCTACGTCATCTCCCCCCTGTCCGACATCGCGGCCGACATCGAAGCTGCTGTCCCGGCAGACGCTGGCGCGCTGGAAGGCGTCATCGAACAACAGATTCTTGCTCTGGGCAGCATCGTCCTCGACCGCGCGGGCGATCCGAACGTTGTCGACGCGGATGACGTCGATGTCGTGGCGCGCTGTGGCGGCGCCGACTGCGCCAACGGTGATGCTATCGAGAACATCGACGACGTGCAGGTCACCTTCAGGATCGGGCAGCAGATCAGCGAGACCCCGGCCTTCGATATCGGCATCGACGGCCTCCCGATCGAGATCAGCGGCGCCACCACGGCCACCGGCCAGTGGTCGCTCCTGCTCGACTTGGGCCTCAGCAAGGCCGAGGGCCCGTACATCG
>CAZMIS010000013.1:0-24009 GCA_964566325.1 uncultured Anaerolineales bacterium | reverse complement strand
CATGTGACACCGAAGATGGTACGAAATGCGTAAACTAACTTACGCGGGGCATTTTACACTGCATGGCGGGTTCGCGCAAGTTCTCACAAGGCTGGCAGCGATGGGATCGCGCTACGGAGTGCCGAGTTGGCGACGGAACTCGTCGCTCAGCGTCTGATCGACCGTCGACATCAGCGCATTGAAACGCTCGATCAGGTCGAGGCCCAGCGTCGTGACGGTTGCGCCGCCACCGCCCGCACCCCCGACGTGACGCTCAACCAGCCGTGCGCCGAGGCCCTCTTCCATCTCGTCCAGCCGCTCCCAGGCCAGCCGGTATTGGATGCCCATCCGCTCGGCCGCCGCGCTGATGGAGCCAGTGCTATGAATGGCCTCCAGTAATTGTACGCGCCAGGGACTGAGCACGACGCGCTCGCTCCGCTCGATCCACAGGTTGAGGTGCGGGGTCAGGCCTGGGGGAATCGGCGTCATCGTCTCATCTTCGGGCATACGGTCTGATCCTCCGGAAGCTGATACAACAAATGTTTGGTTGCTTTCGCCCACTATGCTAACATCATGCGCATGGAAGAACAAGCGCGCCGCGGCGCAGTCGAACGCCGTCGCCTTATCTCACGCGCCTGGGTCATCGCGTGTGCCTGCCTCCTCCTGGGGGCGTGTATGCTGCCCGCACCCGGCGGCGGGACCGCGAGCGCGCCTACGCCTCACGGCGATGCGGCGCGCGTCACGGCCGTGCTGGACGGCGATACGATCGAGGTGGAGTTGAATGGGGCCCGCCGGCGCGTGCGCTACATCGGCGTCGACGCACCGGAATATGGGCAGCCGTGCAGCGCAGAGGCGACGCAGCGCAACCGCACCCTGGTGGCGGGCCGGACGGTGGTGCTTCAGAAGGACGTTTCGGAAACCGACCGCTATGGGCGCCTGCTGCGCTACGTCTGGGTGGGCGACGAGATGGTCAACGCGTCGCTGGTGCGCAGCGGCTTTGCGCTGGCCGCGACCTTCCCGCCGGACGTGAGGCATCAGCGCCTACTGGGCCAGCTGGAACAGCAAGCGCGCCAGGCCGAAATTGGCTGTTGGGCGCTCAGGACCTGGTCCACGCCGGTCCCCTGGCTTCAATAGCGCATTGACGCGGCCACCGGCACATGTTAAGATCGGTGCAATCATCGGATAGGACTGTGGTACGCCCGTGCACAGCCGGCGCATCTGTAACCGAGTCCCGCCGGGCGAATCTAATGCTTAGGTCATCTTGAGAGGAGGAAGTCGATACATGGCGTTACTCAACGCTGAGATCCGCAAGGATGTCAAGGCCGCGCTCGCGGATGTGAAGCAGCCGGTGGTCTTTAAGGTCTTCACGCAGGAGATGGAGTGCCAGTACTGCAAGGAAACGCGCGAACTGGTGGAGGAAGTCAGCGCGCTGTCTGACAACGTGTCCGTCGAGGTCTACGACCTGGTCAAGGATCAGGCGGTTGCCGAGACCCTCGGCATCGACAAAGCGCCCGCCATTGCCGTCATCGGCAAGAAGGACTACGGGATCCGCATGTTCGGCATCCCGTCGGGCTACGAGTTCGGCAGCCTGATCGAGAGCATCAAGCTGGTCTCGGAGGGCGAATCCGGCCTGTCGCCCGAGACGAAGGAGCAGGTGGCGAAGCTCACCAAGCCGGTCACGATCCAGGTGTTCATCACACCCACCTGACCGTACTGCCCGCGAGCCGTGCTGCTCGCGTACCAGCTGGCGCTGGAAAGCGACCTGATCCAGGCGCACATGGTCGAGGTCATCGAGTTCCCTCACCTCGGCAACAAGTACGAGGTCATGGGGGTCCCACGCACCGTGATCGACGAGACGATTCACATCGAAGGCGCCGTGCCTGAGCCCATGCTCATGGCCGAATTCGCCAAACTGCTGCAGTAAGCTGACTGCTGGGGCTGTCCGAAAAGCCCGTAATGCCGTGGCCGTGCAAGATCGCCGCAGCCCGCTTTTCGGACAGCCACGTCTTCCCTCCGCATTGTAAGCAAGCTATTTGACGCGTGTAGTACTCTTGCCCTATATTTGCACCAACCTATCTATGGACACTCATTCGCGACGAGCGAGCCGATACAGCAGGAGGAGACAGTGACTACGACGGCAGAACCAACGAAACCCGCAGCCAGCAAGGGCGGCGGTCTTGCCGGAATGGTGGTGGCAGATAGCAGCGTCAGCTTCGTGGACGGCAACAACGGCATCCTGGAATATGGCGGTTACGACATCCGGGTGCTCGCGGAACAAAGCACGTTCGAAGAGGTGGCCTATCTGCTGTGGAACGGCCACCTCCCTACCGCAGCGGAACTCGACGAGATGAAGCGCCAGGCCCGCGCCTGCCGGTTCATGCCGCCCGAGGTCATCGCGGCCCTGCGCAACATGCCCCGCAACGCTGACCCCATGGCGGTCATGCGCACAGCGACCTCCATGCTCGCACACTACGACCCTGAGTCCGAGGACAACACGCCTGCGGCTCACCAGCACAAGGCCTGCCGCCTGCTTGGCCAGCTTTCGGGCGTGGTTGCCGCCTACGAGCGCATTCGCCGTGGCGAAGAACCCGTCAAGCCGCGCATGGACCTGGATCACGCGGCCAATTTCCTGTGGATGCTCACCGGCGACGAGCCGGATGAACGGGCCGCCAAGGCGCTGGACCAGTACCTGCTGCTGCTGGCGGAGCACGAGCTGAACGCCTCAACCTTCACTGCGCGCGTCATCGCGTCGACCGGGTCCGACCTGCATTCGGCGATCACCGGCGCGTTGGGCGCGCTTAAGGGCCCGTCGCACGGCGCCGCGGTCCAGGAGGCCATGGAGCAGTTCCTGGAGATCGGGACGCTGGAAAACGTAGAGCCGTGGTTCCAGGGGCTGCAGGGGACCGGCCGCCGCGTCATGGGCATCGGGCATCGCGTGTATAAAGTGCGCGATCCGCGGGCCGAGCCCCTGATGAAGAACGTGATGGCGATGGTAGAAGCGACCGGCGAACGCGCGTGGTTCGACATCGCGCGGCGCCTCGAAGCAGTGTCCATGGAGGACGAGTATTTCCGCTCACGGAACCTGAGCGCGAACGTCGATTTCTACTCCGCTCCGCTGCTCTACTCGATCGGCATCCCGGTCGATGCGTTCACGTGCATGTTCGCGATGAGCCGCATCGTGGGATGGACCGCGCACGTCTACGAACAGCAGGCCAACAACCGTCTCATCCGCCCGCTGTCGAATTGGGTGGGCGAGCACCAGTTGCCGTGGGTGCCCATGAGCCAGCGCGGCTGAGCCGCGCAGCATGTACTGTAGAGACGTAGCATGCTACGTCTCTACAACACGGTGCTTGCTACGTCTCTACAACAGTGATCGCGTATCCCCGCGCGGCCCTAGATCCAGTGTTGTGCCTTCGCGAAGTGCAGCAGCTCATCCCGGAATTGCGGCGCGGCCACCTTGACGAGTGAGTGCACCCGCTCACGCACGCTGCGCGCAAACAGATCGGCCACACCAAACTCCGTCACGATGTAGCGGACGTGATTGCGCGTGGTCACGACGCCCGCGCCCTGCTTGAGCATCGGCACGATGCGGCTGATGGTGCCATCCTTCGCCGTCGCAGGCAGCGCGATGATCGGAACCCCGCCGGGCGAACGCAGCGCGCCGTACATGAAGTCGAGCTGGCCGCCGACGCCGCTGTAGAAGTACGGTCCGATCGAGTCCGCGCACACCTGCCCCGTCAGATCCACCTCCAACGCCGAGTTCATCGCCACCTGCTTGTAGTTCTGAGCCACCACGAACGGATCGTTGACGTAGTCCTGCGGGTGGAACTCGAACATCGGGTTGTTGTCCATGTAGTCGTACAGCCGCTGGGACCCCAGCGCAAAGCCTGCGATACACTTGCCGCGGTGGATCGTCTTGGCCGCGTTGGTCAACACGCCGGACTCGATCAGCTCGATCACCCCGTCGGAGAACAGCTCCGTGTGGATCCCCAGGTCTTTCTTGTCCTTGAGATAGAGCAGCACCGCGTCGGGGATCTCGCCGATGCCCATCTGCATGGTCGCGCCATCGGGTATCAGATCGGCGATGTTGCTGGCAATCTGCTTCTGCAGCTCGCCGGGAGAGCCCATCGGCACTTCCACGATCGGGTAGCTGACGGGCACGATGTGCGTCAACCGGCTGATGTGAATGAAGCTGTCACCCAACGCGCGCGGCATCCGGTCATTCACTTCGGCGATCACGATCTTGGCGGACTCGGCCGCGGGCTTGGTCAGCCCGACCTCCACCCCGAACGTGCAGTAGCCGTGCTCATCGGGCGGAGAACAATGGATCATGGCAACGTCAGGTTTGAGCAGGTCGGGGTCGCGCAGCGCGCGCGGGATCTGGCTGAGGAAGATCGGCGTAAAATCGGCCCGCCCATCGTTGACCGCCTGCCGCACGTTGTGGCTGATGAAGAGCGAGTTGACCCGGATATGCCCTTCCATCTCGGGCGCGACGTACTCAGCCGGGCCCATGGTCAACACCTGCACGATCTCGATGTCTTCGAGCTCCGGTGCGCGGCGCACCAGCGCGCCCAGCAGCTCCTTGGGCACGCTGCAGTTTCCCGTCATGAAAACCCGGTCGTGTGACTTGATCGCCTCAACGGCCAGATCGGCGGAACAGAGCTTATTGTGGTAAGACGCGGTTCTCATCCGATACCTCCGAGCGATTCGCGCAGCGCCGGATGGACGATCTTGCCGTCATAGGTGTTCAGCCCATGGCGCAGTGCCCGATCGGTGGCAAGGGCCGGGTTGAGCCCGCGATTGGCAACCTCCTGGATGTACGACCAGGCAGCGTTGTTGACGGCGTGCGTCGTGGTGCGTGCGACGACTCCGGTCATGTTCGGGACGCAGTAGTGGATCACGCCCTCTTCGATGTAGGTGGGGTTCTGATACGTCGTGGGACGGCTGGTCTCGACGCAGCCTCCCTGGTCGATCGAGATGTCCATGATGAGCGAGCGCGGCTTCATGGTCTGCACCATCTCACGCGTGACCACGTGCGGCGTACGCGCGCCGGGGATCAGCACCGCACCAACCAGCACGTCGGTGCGCCTGACCGCACGCGCGACGTTAAAGTCGTACGCCACGATCGTGTCGGCCTTGCACCCGCGCTCGTCGAGAGACTGGAGGCGCTGCGGATCCTGGTCGAGAATCGTCACATGCGCGCCCATGGCGCCGAAGATGCGCGCCGCGTTGGTGCCCACGATGCCTGCGCCCAGGATCACGACCTTCGCGGGCGGCACGCCCGGCACGCCGCCCAAGAGGATGCCGTGCCCGCCTTCATTGTTCTGCAGCAGCTGCGCGGCGATCGGGGGAATCATCCTGCCGGCGATCTGGCTCGCAGCCGCCAGTACGGGCAGGTGGCCGTGGCCATCCTGAATCGTCTCGTAAGCAATGGCCGTGATCTTGCGTTCGAGGAGCAGCTCGATCTTGCGCGGGTGCGCCACGGCCAGGTGAAGAAAGCCGCACAGGATCTGCCCCTCGTGGAGCAGCTCGAACTCGGACAGCTCTGGCCTGGAGAAGGAGAGGAGCATCTCCGAGCGCCCGTAGAGCTCTTCAGTCGTGTAACAGATTTGCGCGCCCGCATTCCGATAGCGCTCATCGTCGAACCCGCTGCCCTGCCCGGCATCGCGCTCCACGTACACGCGATGTCCCATGCGCGTCAGGATCTCGACGCCCATCGGCGTTAAGCCCGCGCGGTAATCGAATGGGCGTTTCTGCCTTGGAATTCCGATATCCATCTCTGCCCTCCTCTTTGAGGCGCCGGGGGATCGTTGCCGGACGTTTCACCGGCCCTATTGTACCAGCCATTCGTGCTGTCGCCCACAAGCGCGAACTGGGGCCACAAGCGCCCGGCAGCACGGGTCAGCCCGCCAGCCAGCGCTCGATCTCTTGCTTGACGATGCCCGCCTCCGCAGGCAACGATACGGGCGGATTGCGGCGCCGGGCGATCACGTCCGCCAGGGCGTTCTCGTGATAGCCCACCTTGAACTCACTGAACTTCAGCCCGTGCGCCGTGGAGATCACGACGACCTCCTGCCCGGCCTCGATCACACCCTGCGCCCGCAGCTTCCGCGCCGCAGCCAACGCAACACCTGTGTGGGGATCGGTATAGAGGCCCCGGCGGTCGGCCAGGGCGCACGCCTCGGCGAGCTCGTCCTCCGACGCCTGTTCGACCACCCCTCCGAAGTCGCGCAGCGCAGCCACGGCCTTCTGATAGCTCACGGGATTCCCGATCCGGATCGCGGAGGCTGCGGTGGCGCCTGCGGTCACCGGCTCCAGGCGATCGAAGCCGCGCTGGTACGCGCGGTAGAGCGGGTTTGCCGCCTGCGCCTGCGCGGCGGCCAGCCGCGGCAGGCGGTCGATCACCCCCAGGGTCTTTGCCAGGGTGAGCCCTCTTGCCAGCGCGGAAATGTTGCCGAGGTTGCCCGAGGGCAGGACGATCCAGTCCGGCACGCGCCAGCCGAGTTGCTGGACGATCTCGACGCCGACCGTTTTCTGTCCCTCGACGCGCAACGAGTTCATCGAGTTGGCCAGGTAGATCGAATTGTCGCGCGTCACCTCTTGCACGATGCGCATGCATCCGTCGAAGTCCGTGTCCAGCGCCAGGACGCGGGCGCCGTGACTGATCGGCTGGATCAGCTGGGCCGTGGTGATCTTGCCCGCGGGCAGGAAGACGATCGTTGGGATGCCCGCGGCCGCACCGTACGCGGCCAGCGCCGCAGAGGTATCGCCGGTGGACGCACAGGCCACTGCGCGCACCGGCGTGGCGCCTGACGCCATCATCGCCTTGACCGCACTGACCAGCACGGTCATGCCCAGGTCCTTGAACGAGCCGGTGTGGCTGACGCCGCACTGCTTGACCCACAGCGTGTCGAGGCCGAGGTCGGCCGCGAGCCCGGGACAGGCGAGCAGCGGCGTGTTTCCCTCGCCCAGGGTCACGATGTGCTCTGGGGCCACCGTGGGCAACACCCACTCATGTTTGGCCCACACGCCGGATGGGTTGCGGCGCGCATCGAATAGTGCGCGCCACCCTGCGCCGCCGGCCGCGGCCGCGAGCGCCGCCTCATCGTGCACCACCTGCAGCAGCCCCTGGCACGTCGGGCAGCGATACATCACGTCGAACACATCGTAACGTCCCGGGCAGCCGGCGACACACTCATACCAGGCCGCCAGGGAAACCGAATTCATCTGAGACACGTGTTGCTCTCCGATTCATGGCGTCGGACCCCGGCCGGGCCGGGTCGAAGCCTACCAGACTCTCTGCAGGCGGGCCAGCATGGCCGCCTTGACGATCTGCCCGTTCCAGACATCCCTGACGAAACCCTCGCGATCGATGATCATCGAGGTCGGCAGGGGGCGCACATGGTACAGGTCCTGGGTGACGGTCCCGGTCGGGTCCAGCACGATCGGGAAGGTGAGGCCGTACTGCTCCACGAACGCCTTCACCGTTGCCGCATCCTCCTGGAGATCGACGCCCAGCACGACGAACCCCTGGGCTTCGCCGTACTGCTCGTACAGGCTCTGCATGTCGGGCATCTCGGCCTTGCACGGCGGACACCAGGTGGCCCAGAAGTTCAGCAGCACGACCTTGCCGCGCAAGTCGGCGAAGCGGATCTCCTCCCCATCCGGCGTCGACAGGGTGAAATCAGCCGCCAGCGCCCGGGGCTGCCCGGTCATCGACGGCGCGGATTGCTCCGCAACCTGTTGCCGGCCCGCGCGCACGCGCCAGGCGCCCAGCCCCACCGTGACTGCGGTCAGGATCAGCAGGAGCCACAGTGCGATGGGCGCCCCCTTGAGGCCGCGGCGCCGCGACGGTGTTGATGGCGATGACACAGCCCGACTCCGGAGCGCGCGCCTCAGCCGGCCGGCGCGGGCGCGGGCTCCACGCGGCACGACCGCGTCACCTCGGCCACCCCGCGCACGGTGGCAATGGCCCCGCAATACGTCGTCTCCGACAGCTCCGCCGCGCGCTCCAGCGCCGCCAGATCTACGTCGCCGTACGCCACGTACTCCAGGTGGATGTGCGTGTACTTCTTCGGATGCTCCGCAGACCGCTCGAAGGTGGCGAAGATGCGGAAGTCCTGCACATCCTGCCGCTTCTTCCTGAGGATGCTGATCACGTCCATCGCGGTGCAGCCCATCAGGCCGATCAGGAGCACTTCCATGGGCCGCGCTGCTGAATCCTCTCCGCCCACCTCAGCCGAGGAATCCATCGTCACCGGATGCCCCGTCTCGCCCGTTCCCACGAACTTCATCCCTTGTAACCACGTCAATTGTGCCTTGCCCACCATCGATCTCCTTTCATTTGCCTGAGAAGCTCGACCCTCAGCCGATCAATCGCAGCGCCTCCGCGACGATATCATCAGCAGCGTTAGGCCGGGCTGCCTTCAGGGCCTGTTCGCCGATCATCTCGAGCGTCGGATTGCCGGGGCGCAGCAGCTCGCCCACCACCGCTGCGATGCCCTCGATCTCGTTCTCGTACAGGCCCAAGCCGTTCTTCACCACCCACGATACGTTGCCGACCTCCTGGCCCGGCACGTAGTCAGTAATCACCACCGGCAGGCCGAGGCAGGCGGCTTCGGCCAGCATGCCCGGGCCCGCCTTGGTCAGCAACAGGTCCGTCGCGGCCATCCATTCCGCCATGTTCTCCACGAAGCCAAGCACGTGCACCGGTATCGGCCAGCTCTGGCGGTCCAGCCTCCGGCGTAACTCGTTGTTGCGGCCCGCAACGACGGCCATCTGGACGTCACGCTCATAATAGGCCAGTGTCCTGGCAACCGCGCGCGCCATCGGAACGATCCTGCCGATGCCGGCCCCGCCGCCCGACATCAGGACCAGGGGCTCGTCGGGCGCCAGGCCCAGCTGCCGCCGCATCTCGGGCTTGCTGCGCCCTCGCAGTTGGGTGAACGACCGCCGGATGGGCAGCCCGATCAGCTTCAGGCGGGCGGGGTCCACCCCGCAGGCCAGTCCTGTGCGGTAGGCCGGCTCCGTGGCGACGACGCACAGGTCAGCTTGGGGGCAGAACCAGGCCAGGGGCGCCGTCACCGGGTCGGTCACGACGGTCATGAAAGGAACCCGCATGCCGGTCTCTTCCATGAACCAGATCGGTATCTCGACCTGTAAAGGATGCACGCTGATGAAGAGGTCGGCCTGCCCGGGCTTGATCAGGCTGGCCACGTGCCGCTTCAAAAGGGGATAGACCGCGCGCTGCATGGCGACCACGCGCTCCCGCGACTCGCCGAACTGGTAGACCAGCCGATACAGCCAGGGCGCATAGTTGACCCACGGTGCATACGCGGCCGTCCAGGTGTTGAGCGGAAACGGCGCGTGATCGTCGATCAGGCTCACCTGGGTGACGATGGCCCGGCCCTCAAGAGCCTCTGCCAGGCTGCGCGCAGCGGCTCGATGGCCGCCGCCCGCATTGGCTGTGAGAATCGTCACTCGAGGCAGCGAGCCAGATCGGCTATTCGGGGCCATGGCGGATCACCTCAGCAGGTCAACCGCAATCTGAGCATAGCCGCGCGCTGCCTCAGCCACATCGACCAGCCGCACGCACTCATCCACGGTGTGGGCGCGGTGCTCCTCGCCCGGGCCGAAGCCGATGGTCGGGATGCCTGCGGTGCCCATCGTGTAGGCGCCGTCCGTGGAGAAGGACCAGGTGCTGGTCCGCGGCCTTATGCCAAGAACCTTCTCCACCGCGCGCACGACCTTGCGCGCGAGCGGATCCTCGTCGCTCAGCAGCCACGGAGGGAAGTAGTTGCGACCGCGCGCCACGAAGCCCGCATAGGTGGTCATCTCGTACTCGGTCGTCATCACCTCGGCACGGATCCGCTCGCGGTTGATGACGCTCTGCAGTTCCGCGATGGCCCGGGCCTCGGTCTCGCCGAGCGTCAAGCGGCGATCGATGGTCAGTTGGCACAGATCCGGAATGGAGTTCAGGCTGCCCGCCTGCGAGGTGATCTGCGTGACCGCGATCGATCCGGGTCCCAGCTGCGGATCGTGGTGCAGCTGCGACGCCAGCAGGTCGATCCCGAAGACGAGGCGGGCGGCGGCGGTGATGGCGTTGATCCCGCCCTGCGGCATGGCGGCATGGCTCGCCTTGCCGAAGGTCGACACCTTGAGCTCGATGCGGCCCCGCTGGCCCAGGGAGACGCCGAGATTGGTGGGCTCGCCCAGCACCACGATGTCGGGCTGAATTCCCTCCTGCTCGATGAGATGGCGGATGGCCACGCCTTCGCAGGGCTCCTCCTGGACGACGAGCGCAACGAACACATCGCCGCGCAAGGGGGCGTTGCCCTCTGCCAGCAGCTTGACGCCGTACAGCATGGCGGCCAGGGCCGCCTTCATGTCGGCTGAGCCCCGGCCGTACAGGATGCCGTCGTCGATTTCCCCGGCGTAGGGGCCGTGCTTCCACGCACTCGGTTCGCCCACATCCACCGTGTCCATGTGGCCGTCGAACAGCAGCGTCGGGCCCGGTCCAGCGCCCCTGAAGTGACCGATCACGTTGCCCACCTCGTCGACCCAGACGCGGTGGAAGCCACAGCCCATCATCGCCTGCTGCAACAGCCCGGCCGCCTGTCGCTCCTGGCCGGGCAGGCTGGGCGTACGCACCAATGCCTGCGTAAGGCGAGTGAGGCCCTCGAAATCGGTAGGGGAAAGCGACACCATGGACAAAGACCTCCGGATGAATCTTGTTTAGTACGCACCCTCGCCAAAGATGAACTGAGGGATCGTGCGAAGTATGATGCGCAAGTCCATGCCGAGCGACCAGTTCTCGGCGTAGTAGATGTCAAGCATCACCATCTCGTCGAACGTCAGCTGGCTGCGCCCGCTGACCTGCCACAGCCCCGTGAGACCGGGCACGACCTCCAGCCGCTTGCGATGCCACTCCTGGTACTGCGCCACTTCGCTGGCGAGGCCCGGGCGCGGGCCGACCATGCTCATCTCTCCGCGCAGCACGTTGATGAACTGGGGCAGCTCGTCCAGGCTCGTGCGCCGGATGAAACGACCGACGCGCGTGCGCCGGGGGTCTTCCTTGATCTTGAAGAGCGGTCCGGCCGCCTCGTTCTGCTCTCGCAACTGATCGAGCTGCGCCTCCGCGTCGGCCGTCATCGAGCGGAACTTCAGCAGGGTGAACGGCTTGCCGGCCAGCCCGATGCGCTCCTGGCGAAACAGGATCGGACCGGGGGAGTCCAGCCGGATCGCCAGGGCAATCACGCCCCACAGCGGCGCAATCAACACCAGCGCCAAGACCGCGATGGCAATGTCGACCGCGCGCTTCAGCGCCCGATTGAAGCCCGTCAGCGCGCTCCCCTTCACGCTGATGAGGGGAATGCCGTTGATTGCCTCCACGTCCACCCCACCGAGGCTGAGCTGGAAGAGATCGGGCACGACGCGGGCGCGTATGCCGGATTGCTCGGCTTCCGTGACCAGTCGCACCACTTTGCGATGGTACTGCCAGGGCAGCGTGATGATGACCTGGTCGATCGCGTGCTCCTGCACCACCTGCGGCAGCGCGTCCAGCGTGCCGAGCGCGCGAATCGGACCGATGTCGGTGCCGCTCTTGATCGGATCGTCGTCCAGGAAGCCGACCACACGATAGCCGAGTTCCGGCTGCGCCATCATGTTGCGCATCACGGTCCGGCCGGCTTCACCGGCCCCGATGATCAGCACGCGGTCCACCCCGCGCCCTGCCGCACGGAATCGCGCCAGCAACAGGTGACGGACCGCACGCGCAAGCCCCAGGAGCACGATGATCAGCAGGCCGGCATAGATGAAGATGATGCGCGAGTAGAAGAGCCGGCGATAGAAGAACACGATGACGACCATGATCATGATCGCGGACGCCGTCGCATTGATCATCGCGTAGAGGTCGTCGTAGTACGGCCGGCCCTTGCGCACGTCGTACGAGCCCTCGCGCCAGTTGAACACGACCAGCAGGCCGGTCAGCAGCGCCATCATCGGCAGATAGACCGAATAGGGAACGTTGTTGGCCGGGTCGACCGTCCGGAACAGCTGGCGATCGTAGCGCAGCCAGTAGGCGATCAGGAAGGCGATGTTGGCCAGGATGATGTCGACCAACACCGTCACCCAGGGCATCCAGGTGCGAACGTCACGCCCCATGATGTCCTCCGTCCGCCGCGCCCAGGACCTGGCGGTAGACCCTGATGGTCTCGGCCGCGGTCCGGTTCCATGAGAAGGTGGCCGCACGCTGCAGGCCTGACGAGCGCAATCGCTCGCGCAGCGCCGCGTCACTGAGCAGGCTCGCGATGGCGTCGCTGAGCGCGGCGGTATCGTCCGGATCGACCAACAGCGCCGCGTCGCCGGCCACCTCGGGCAGCGACGAGACGTTGGATGTGATGACCGGCGTGCCGCTCGCCATCGCCTCCAGCACCGGTAGCCCGAAGCCCTCGAAGCGCGACGGATAGACGAAGAGCGTGGCCCCGCGGTACCACCAGGGCAGCTCTTCGGCGGCGATGAATCCGGGGAAAAGCACATCGTCGAGCAGGCCAAGGGAGGTCACCTGCGTGAACAGCGATTCGTAGAACCACCCCTTGGCGCCGGCGATCACGAGCGGAGGCAGCTGCCGACCGCCTGGCCGCTTCAGCGCAGCATAGGCGTCGATCAACCGCGCGATATTCTTGCGCGGCTCCAGCGTTCCGAGATAGAGGATATAACCGTCCGGCAGCCCCTTCGCCCGTCGGAATTCGTCACAGGCGGACGCGGACGCGGGCGTGAATGCCTCATCCACGCCATCCAATACGGTGACGACTCGCTCGGGGCGCACGTTGCACAGCTCGATGACATCCTGCCGCGTGCTCTCCGAGCCGGCAATCACGCGGGCCGCACGACGCACGGAGAGACGGGTGAACAGGCTCAGATAGGTGCGGTTGAAGCGACGAAATGCCTCGGGATAGCGCATGAAACTCAGATCGTGGACCGAGACCACCGTCGGGCAGGCGGACACGAGCGGGCAGACGAACGCCATGCCGTGGAGCAGGTCGAGCCTGCGGCTGAACGCGGCCAGCCGCGTCTGCTCCCACACAATGCGCCGCCAGGGGTTGCCGGTGTCCCACGCGGAGCGAGCGACGCGCAGCCCCGGCGAACCGCGGTAGCACGGGTCATGCAGGTAGGCCACGAACGTGAGCTCCGGACTGCCGCTCACCTCGACGGGCAGCCGATTCAGGAGCTGATAGATGTAGCCGTTGATGCCCGCACTGCGGTACGTTGTCGTCAGGGAGAGCAGATGGGCATTCAGGCCGATGTGCAGCGGCCGTCGTTTGTGAATTGTCACGCCAGGCATTATAGCATTGCCTTGCAGAGCGTTCATAATGGCCTCAGGCAGGCGGCGGGTGCGTCTCTGCGTGCGCAGCGCCGGCCTGCCGGTAGACAGCGACGGTGGCTGCAGCGATTTGCGCCATCGTGAAATGGCTCAGGACCCGCGCACGTCCGCGTTCGGCCAGGGCAAGACGGCCCGGCACGTCATCGATTAGCCCCTGGAGCGCGGCGGCCAACGCCGGGACGTCGCCCTCGGGGAAGATCACGCCGGCGTCGCCGATCACCCACGGGATCTCTCCGCTGTCCGACCCAATCACGGGGACCCCGCACGCCATGGCCTCCGTCAGCACGCGGCCGAACTGCTCGACCCAGTTGGCCCGGCTGACGGACGGCAGGACGAGCATATCGAGCTGCCTGTAGAAGGCGGGCGCCTGCGTGGAAGGTATGCGCCCGATGAATTCGACGCGCTGGCCGATGCCCAGCTCACCGGCGAGGTGTGCGAGCCGCTCCCGTTCGTCCCCGTCGCCCAGGATCCGCAGGGTCCACCCGCCGGTGGACAGGCGAGCACACGCCCGCAGGAGCAGGTCGATGCCCTTCTCCGGCACCAGCCTGCCGGCATAGCCGATGACGACGTCGCGCTGCGCGCGGCCGATGCGTTCGGCGCCGATGCGTTCGGCGCCGAACGCATCGGCGCGGGGCGCAAACGTCTCAGGGTCGACGCCGAACTGCGGAACAATGCTGGTAGGGCCGCCGTAGCCCTTCTGGCGCAGGACGCCGGCCGCGGTTGGGTTGCCTGCCAGGGCATGAGCCGCCCGGGCATAGTTCGCGCGCTCGAACTTGCGAAAGGGCCAGGGGTACGTGCGAAGCAGGTTCTGCCAGGTAAAGAACAGGGCCGGTATGCCGAGGCGGGATGCGGAGCGAAGCGCCAGCCAGGTCGCGAGATTGTAGGGCTCTTCGTCCATGTGCAGGATGTCGGGCTTGATCTGCGCCAGGAGCCGGCCCAGCGTCGGATAGTAGTGCAGGTGGAACTGGCCGTTGAAGCGTATGGGTGCGACGATGAGCTCGTAGCCCTTCGTGTGAGCACGTTCGAGCATCGTCACCGCGCCCGCCGCTCCTTCCCGCCAGCCGGGAGGCACCACCGCCACCAGCTCCACGTCGTGGTGCGCGGCGATCTCCTCCAACTTGCGTTGATATGCGCCGACGACCAGCGCCTTAGAGACTATGACGACTTTCACAGTTCTCGTCTCACCCTACGATGGGGATTCAGTTGCCGCCGCCAGGGGACAAGTTTTAATTACAGCCTCAACCCCTCTTGCTTTTGTGCTCACATTCGTGTAAGATCGTACTTACCCTCAGTAGTGGCAGCATGCAGACGAAGACTGCCACCGGCCAAAACGCCGTCTTACTGTCAAGGGAGGAGCCACCGTGGACGTCATCAAGGTTTCGGCCCACTCTCGATCAACGGCGGTCGCAGGCGCCATTGCCGGCGTCATGCGGGACTTCAAACACGCGGAAGTGCAAGCGATTGGTGCAAGTGCCGTCAACCAGGCGATCAAAGCCATCGCGATCGCGCGCAACTACCTGTTGCTGGACGGCATCGACATCGTGTGCTATCCCGAATTCGTCGAGATCGACCTCGAAGGCAAGGATCGCACCGCTGTCAGAATGATCATCACCCCGCGAGCCTGAAGTTCACCCACAGTCCCGCACCTCCATAAGCAGACGGAACCCTGCCTGCTCTGGCCCATCGCTGTGCCATGTGATCCCCGAGGCGACCGAGCCGCGCTCTAGCGCTTGCGACGCCGGTTGCCACGCGCTCGACGCGGGCCGCCCCCGTCTTGTTGCGGCCCGGATCCCTGGCCCGGGCCCTCGTCGAGCGGTGTGTCGGGATCATCGTCCGCGCCAGGTACATTCTCGGGCTCTGCCGTCGCGCTCCTGCCGGCCCCTTGTGCAGGCAGCGTAAAGTCGGGTTCGGGCACGTCCATCTGCACCCAGGACCGCGTCTCGTTCGGCCCTTCGACGAGAACCGTGATCTTCTTCGTCAGCACGTGCACCTGCCGTACCTTTCCAGGGCCATCAGGCGTCTGCACGATGCTGTTGATGCGGGGCATCAGCTTGCGCGCCTCGGTGTAGAACTCGTTCTCGTAGGCCAGGCAGCACAGAAGCCTGCCACACACGCCCGACACCTCCGGCGCGTTCAGCGGCAGGTCCTGCGTCTTGGCCATCTTGATCGACACCGGATCGAACTCGCGCAACCACGTAGCACAGCACAGCTCCCGGCCGCACTTCCCGAAGCCGCCGACGAACTTGGCTTCGTCGCGCACGCCCACCTGGCGCATCTCGACGCGGGCATGCAGGTGCTGACCCAGGTCATGGACGAGGTTGCGGAAGTCGACGCGCTGCTCAGCCGTGAAGTATACGACCGCGCTGGCGCCCTCGAAGCTGAACTCCACCTTGCTGATCTTGATGTCCATCCCCAGCGCGCGTGCGCGCGCGGCAGCGATCTGCAGCGCTTCAGGCTCACGGTGCGCCATCTGGTCGGCCTGCACCATGTCCCACGGCGTGGCGCGGCGCACCACCGGCTTCAATGCACCCGCCACCTCCGCATCCGACACTTCCTTGGGTGCGAACACCACCTGGCCCAGCGTCCGGCCGCGGGCGGTCTCCACCACCACATATTCGTCGGGGAGAAGATCCGTGAACTCACGCGGATCGAAGAAATACACCTTTGTGACTGGTCGAAATGCCACACCGACAACGATTGGCATGTTATGCTCCCATTTAGCGATGCTCCGCCTACGTGACCGCGGGTCTCGGCAGGCGTAACAACAGCACATCCAGCGCCAGGCGCGCGTTCACGTTGCTGCGGAGCCGGTGCAGCGTCTGCACCAGGTCGTTCAGCGCACCCTGCACCTGTTCGGGCCGATACAGGGCGGCCTGCTGCATGACCTGCGCCTTACGATCGATGTTCAGCAGCGCATCCGCCTGGCCCACCTGGACCAACAGCAGGTCCCGCCACCATGTCGCCCATAAGCCCAGGGCCGTCTCGACGCCGTCGCCGGCCCGGCTCAGGGCTTCGGCGTAGTTCAACCGCTCGAACTGGCCCTGTGCGGTCAGGGCGGGCAGGTCGTCCAGGTACTTGGCGCGAGCCTGCCAGGCCGCGGTGTCGGTCGCTGCGGCGACTGCCCAGCCCAGACGCCCGCCGCTCAGCCGCGCCAGCAGCGCTGCCTGCTCCTCGGGCACGTCCCAGCGCCGGACCAGCGCGTCCTGCACCACGCGCAGGGCCAGCACGCGCAGCCCGACGATCTGGCAGCGGGACAGGACCGTGGGCAACACCAGGTCGCGGCGATTGCTGGTCAACAGCAGCACCACCTGCGGCGGCGGTTCTTCCAGGGTCTTGAGCAGGGCATTGGCAGCCGGAGCAGTCGCGCGTTCGATCTCGCGGATCACGAAGACCTTGCGGCGGCCTTCCAGCGGTGCGATGGCGGAATCGGACTGCAACCGGCGCACCTGGTCGATCTGGATGAAGTTCTTCTCAGCAGAGATGATCTGGACATCGGGAAAGCGGCCGTCCATCGTCCGCCGGCAGGGGGGACACTCACCGCAGGGTGCGCCGTCGCCCCGCTCGCAGACCAACGCACGGGCAAAGGCTGCTGCGAGGGTGCTCTTTCCCACCCCGTCGGGGCCGAGAAAGAGATAGGCATGGCTGACCCGGCCGCTGCGCACTGCGTTGCCCAGCAACTCCGTCGCCCATTCGTGTCCAACGATCGGCCAACCCGTCATTCTGCTCCTCAGACACGCTATTGTAGCATAGCCTGTCGCCTTTGCTGCAAAGCCGCCGCGGCGAGAGGCTCCGCGCCGCGTCCGCCACTTTGGCCGCGCCGGCATCCGGCGGTATGATCCGATGGAGCATTGTGACCTCACGGTCACTAACCACGATGACAGTGCTCAAGCGGAGCATCCTGAGCGGAGGGCGGTAGC
Organism: uncultured Anaerolineales bacterium; assembly: GCA_964566325.1. Lineage (GTDB taxonomy): Bacteria > Chloroflexota > Anaerolineae > CG2-30-64-16 > CG2-30-64-16 > JALOOB01. Next base: position 6,732 of record CAZMIS010000013.1, on the reverse strand, counting down.
CCGGAGTCGAAGGAGCGGAGCGGTCTTTCAATTACGCCGCCTCCTTCGACTGCACTCTGCCGCCCGCATGACCGGGCGGCAGAGTTCCGCTCAGGATGCCTGGAGAGTCATTGTCGGCGAAGGAGGCAAAGCATGCAGGCTGACTTGCTGATTCACAACATCGGCCAGCTGATCACCGTGGCCGGCGGGGGCGCGGGTCCGCGGCGCGGACCCGAGATGCGCCAGCTGGGCAGCGTCGAGCGCGCCGCAGTCGCCATGGGGGACGGCGCGATCCTGGCGGCCGGGCCTCAGGCCAAGGTGGCGGACGCGATCGATGCGACGGCCACGATCGATGCGGGCGGCCGCTGCGTGCTGCCGGGGTTCGTCGACCCCCACACGCACCTGCCCTGGGCCGGCCACCGCGCGCACGAATTCGATCTGCGCATCGGCGGCGCGACCTACATGGAGATCATGGCCGCGGGCGGCGGCATCGTCCGCACGGTGGCAGACACGCGTGCAGCGTCCCTCGCACAGCTCACGCGGGAGACGGCCGAGCGCGCGGCGCGCATGCTGGCGCATGGCACGACCACGGCCGAGGCCAAGACCGGCTATGGCCTGAACGTCGCAGATGAGCTGAAACAGCTGCGGTCGATCGCCGCGCTGCAGCGCGAGGGCCCGCTCGACCTGGCGCCCACCTTCCTTGGCGCACATGCCGTGCCGGCCGAGTATCGCGGCCGCACGGATGCGTATGTCGACCTGGTCGTCGAAGAGATGTTGCCCGCGGCATGGGCCGAGTGGCAGGTTCTGAAGGCCGATTTCCCGCCCGGCTGGCCGATCTTCTGCGATGTGTTCTGCGAGGACGGCGCCTTCGACCTGGCCCAGTCTGAGCGCATCCTGCAGGCGGCGCGCACGCTGGGCTTCCGCCTGAAGCTCCACGTGGACGAGTTCGCACCGCTCGGCGGCACGCCGCTGGCCGTCCGGCTGGGCGCAACGTCGGTCGACCACATCGTGACCACGCCCGCGGAACACGTGACGCTGCTGGCCGGCTCGGACACGATCGGCGTGGCGCTGCCGGGCACGCCGTTCGGCCTGGCGCACCGCGATTACACCCCCGCGCGCAGCCTGATCGATCAGGGCGGCGCGGTGGCGCTGGCCACCGACCTGAACCCCGGCACCTGCTGGTGCGAGAGCATGCAGTTCATGATCGCGCTCGCCTGCCGCTACATGAAGCTCGTGCCCGCGGAGGCGGTGACCGCGGCCACGATCAACGCGGCGCACGCGATCGGTCTGGGCGACCGGGTGGGCAGCATCGAAAGGGGCAAACAGGCCGATCTGATCGTGCTCGATACGGACGACTACCGGATGCTGGGGTACCGGTTCGGGACGAACCTCGTGCGCACGGTCGTCAAGCGCGGGGTCGTGGCCGGCTGACCTGGCAGAGAGCGATACGCGGGAACCGTCGCCAAAAAACCTCCGAGGTTGTGCCAACCTTCGGTTGGCCAGAGACCTCGGAGGTTTACACCGTCCTGACAACGGCAGGTGCCGGTCCGCCGCGCCTACAGCTTCGCCAGCACCTCGTCCAGCGCTTCCCTGGACGGGCGCAACTTCTCGGACGGCAGATGCACCAGCGGCGTCTCGGTGTAATGCAGCAGCTCGTGCAGGTCGGGCCGCTCCTGCTGATTGATGTAGATCAGCCCCGTGATGAACTGCTGTCGCTGCCGTGCCTCTTCGAGCGTCTGGAACGCGTTCAGCTTGCTGGTCGGGTCGTAGTCCGGATCCAGCTTCTTGAGCACCACGCGCGAGCCATCGTGCATCGCCACTTCCATCTCGCCCTCATAGTAGCCGACCGTGATCTCCTCGTAGGGCGGGATGAAGTTCAGCTCGTTCAACGGCGTCTCCTTCTGCCGGCCCCATGAATAGCTCTTCGTCGAGTCATCATGGTTGTTGAAGGTGACGCAGGGGCTGATGATGTCGAGCACTGCGATGCCCCGATGGCTGAAGGCAGCCTTCAGCAGCGACTCCACCTGCCGCGGATCGCCCGCGAACGAGCGCGCCACGAAGGTCGCGTTGGCCGCCAGCGCCTCCATGCAGATGTCCAGGGGCGGCAGGTTGTTCAGCCCGGCGTACTTCAGGCGCTGGCCCAGGTCCGCGGTGGCGCTGAACTGCCCCTTCGTCAGGCCGTAGACGCCGTTGTTCTCGACGATGTAGACCATGGGCACGTTGCGGCGCACCGCGTGCTTGAACTGGCCGGTGCCGATCGAAGCGGTGTCGCCATCGCCCGAGATGCCGACCACCGTCAGGTCGCGGTTAGCCACCGCGGCGCCCGTGGCCACGGCGGGCATGCGGCCGTGCACGCCGTTGAACGCGTGGCTCCACCCCATGAAATAGGCCGGTGACTTGGACGAGCAGCCGATGCCGCTCATCTTCACCACCTGCGTCTGATCCAGCCCCAGCTCCCAGGCGACCGTCATGATGCGCTGGGCGATCGTGTCGTGGCCGCACCCTTTGCACAGGGTGGATGGCGCTCCCTTATAGGCGGCCTTTTCCAGGCCCAGGTTATTGAGCTTCGGGGCCGGCGCAGGCCGGCCGACCTGTTCTGTCGTAGCAGCCATGGTATTCCTCACAGCCCTTTCTGGATTTGCCCGGCGATCCACGCGGCCGTCAACGGCATGCCGTTGCAGCGGCTGACAGAGACCAGCTGGCCGCCACACACCGGCTCCTCGGACAACAGGATCTGCTGCATCTGCCCGTCGAAGTTGTTCTCGACCACGAAGACCCGGTCGTAGGCACGCATGAACGAGCGCACGGTGTCATTGATCGGCAGGGCCCGCAGTCGCAGATAGGCCGTCTCGACGCCCTGGGCACGCAGCAGGTCACGCGCCTCGACGATCGCCGGATCGTTGGAGCCGTAGCTGATGATGCCGAACCGGGCGCCTTCGGGCGCGTCGACCACGGGCGCGGGCACCAGGTTGCGCGCGGTGTCGAACTTGCGGCGCAGGCGCAGCAGGTTGTTCTCCCAATCCTCGGGCCGCTCGCTGTAGGTGGCCATCTCCGTGTGGCCGGTGCCGCGCGTGAAGTACGCGGCCGCCGGATGCCGGGTGCCGGGGAGCGTGCGCCAGCCGACGCCGTCGCCGTCTACGTCCTTATAGCGGCCCCACGAATGGCCCAACTCCTGCAGCTGTTCGACCGAGAGCACCTTGCCGCGATCCAGAGGCGCCTCGGGATACTGGTACTTCGGACTGATCCACACGTTCATGCCGAGGTCCAGGTCGCTCATGACGATGACGAGCGTCTGGAGCCGTTCGGCCAGGTCCAGGCTGGTCGTGCCGAACTCGAATGCCTCCGCGGGATCCGCGGGGAAGAGCAGGACGTGTCGCGTGTCGCCGTGGCTCAGGTAGTAGGCCATGGAGATGTCGCCCTGGCTGGTGCGCGTGGGCAGGCCCGTGCTCGGTCCGATGCGCTGGATGTCCCAGATGACGGCCGGGGTCTCCGCGAAGTAGGCCAGTCCCGCGAATTCGGCCATGAGGTCCAGCCCTGGCCCGGAAGTGGCGGTCATGGCGCGTGCGCCGGCCCAGCCCGCGCCGATGATCATGCCCGCGGCGGCCAGCTCGTCCTCGGCCTGGATGACCGCGAAGTTGGCGCGACCCGTCTCAGGGTCGGTTCGCAGCTTGGGCAGATACTTGTTCAGCCCGTCGACCACGCTCGAGGCCGGGGTGATGGGATACCAGGCCACGAAGCTGACGCCGCCGAAGATCGTGCCCAGGGCGGCCGCGGTGTTGCCATCCGCCAGCACCTTGTCCTCGTTGAAGCCCGTCATGCGCTCGATGCGGTACGGATCCGACTTGACCAGGTTGGCCTGCGCCCACTCGTATGCGCGGCGCACCATGCTCATGTTGAGCTCGATCGGCTTCGGCTTGCCGTCGAAGTTCCAGGAGACCGCGTCCTCGATCTCCTGCATGTCGATGCCCAGCAGGTAGGTGAGCACGCCGACATAGACCATGTTGGCGATGTAATCCTTCAGCTCGAACGGCACGCTGGCTTCCTTGACCAGCTTGCCGACCGGCATCGGGTAGTAGGTGACGTCGGGCCGCCGCGCGGCGATGGGCAACGAATCGTCGTACAGGACCATCCCGCCCTCAGCGACCTTGGCCATGTCCTCGGCGACCGTCCGGCCGTTCAGGCACACCACGACCTCGTACGGATCACGATGGGCCAGGTAGCCGTCCTTGCTCAGACGGATGATGTACCAGGTGGGCAGGCCCTGGATGTTGCTGGGGAAGAGGTTCTTGCCGACGACGGGGATGCCCATCTTGAAGAACGCACGCAGCAGCACCCCGTTGCTCGTCTGGCTGCCCGACCCATTGATCGTGGCGATGTTCAGCGAGAAGTTGTTGATCAGTTCCCCGCGGCTCACCGCGGGCAGTGGAGCCTCTTGCACTTCGAAACTCATACCGCCTCTCCTTCGAGCTGCTCTAGTGTGACTGAGAACTCATGGGCCACGCCCATCCGGTCGATCAAACGCATGTGTTGCGTGAGGAGGTCCTTGCCCAGGGCATAGTTCCCGGCCCGGATGGCATCCGCGACCCGCTCATGGTAGGACCACACCTCCTGCAAGTAGGCGTAGTCCGCGTAGGTATTCAGTTCCACGGCCTCATAGGCATCCCAATACGCCTCCAATAAGCCCAGAACAAAAGGATTTTCCAACCGCCTGTAGATCGCCAGGTGGAAGGCCCGATGCTCCGGATACGGAATCTGGATGCGATCCTCGCTCAGCTTCGCCTTGGCGGCCCCGACCAGGCCACACAGCTCCGCCTTGTCCTCATCCGTGAGCAACACCACCGCCTCGTCCCAGAAGGCCAGCTCCAGGTGGATGCGCATGCTGCTGTAGGCGCGAAAGGCGCCGGCATCCAGCGCGAGCGCGACCATCAGGCCCAGGCGCACCGCGTGGGTGAAATCGTAGGGCATGCAGCGGATCCCGCGCCGTGGGCTGGCTTCCACCAGGCCCAAGACGCGCGCCACCTCAAACTGCTCGCGCAGCTTGCCGACGCTGATGCCGATCTCCGAGCTGAGTGCGTCCAGCGACGGCAGCTTGCTGCCCGGGATGCAGCCCTGGGTCAGCAGGTAGCGCAGAAATGCAGAGTCGATATTCGAGATAATCATCGATGCGCCCTTCCAGTAGGGCAAGTTTATTCGGATTGATCCGATAAATCAGATAGATTCAATATAGACCAGGATCGGGAAAAATGCAATACCCCAGATGGCGGATTGTAAGCCTTGCTCCTGCCTCGATCGTCCAAACTTTGTATCATGTTGTCATCAAACGAGGCAGTAGAGGAGACAGACATGGCGAAAAAGGCGACTGAGATTCCGGCGGACGTGCCCCAGGTAGGCAGCATGGCGCCCGATTTCGAGTTGAAGGCAGACGACGGCAGCAGCGTGAAGCTGAGCGACCTGCGCGGCCAGCGCGTGGTGCTCTACTTCTACCCCAAGGACGATACGCCGGGCTGCACGACGCAGGCCTGCGGCTTCCGAGACAACTACGTCACCATCCAGGAGCAGAATGCGCTCGTGTTGGGCATCAGCCCGGACGGCGAGAAGAGCCACGCGAAGTTCCGGACCAAGTTCGACCTGCCGTTCCGGCTCCTGGCCGACACGGAGACCACCGTCTCGCAGGCGTACGGCGTGTGGCGCGAGAAGAGCATGTACGGCAAGACCTACATGGGGATCGTCCGCTCGCACTTCGTCATCGACGAAGAGGGCCGGCTCGCGGACGTGCAGTACAGCGTCAGCCCGGATGACAGCGTGCAGAACGCGCTCGTCGCGCTGAAGCTGTAGGGCCCGCCTGACGGCGGGCGGGGCCGGCGCGCCGCACGGCTCGGTGAATTCGTAGCCGCGTGGGCTCAGGGGTTGGCGGGCTCCACGCCGATACGCCGCCAGAGGGGGCTGTCCGACGATCGTCGGGCAGCCCCTTTTTGTACACCTCCACGCCTCATCACCTCGTGATGTTCGCGCTCAACGCAACAAATCCCGCACATTTTCGACTTTGCGCGTTCGCGCCCTTCGGCGTATAATGCGCCGCAATTCCGGGACGCGACCAGCCAGGTGGCATCGGTCGGCCTGGGAACTGGGACTTGTTACCCTTGTAGGATTATCAGTGTACAACATCGCATCACCCGGCCTCGCCAGCCGCATCGAAGAACTTGGCCAGGAGAACAGCTTGCCCAAGGTTCAACTGGCTGAGTTGCTCGATGTCTCTTATGTCATCAAAATAACCACTGTCTCCACCGTCTCGTCCACCCCGTAGTTAGCGCAGGTACAGCGATGGTGAACCCGTTGCGTCGCCAGAGGTTCGCGGTGAGCGAGTAGCGGTGGTACGATGAAGCCGCCGCCTACATCTGCTGAGAGAACTTGCAGTGCAGATGTAGCGCTGAAGCTAGTTCGAAATATTACCCGTATCGCGGAGTATTACATGACCAGCAAGTATGACTCCTACTGGCAGCATCACCTCGACGCTATTCTGGCATTGTTCAATCAGGCTCAATCCACCGGCATGAGTTCACGGCTGGCTCTAGCTGATCTGGATGCCTTGGGCGCGCGGGGCTCGTGGTACGGCAAGCTCGAAATCGTGGCCGGCGAGTATGTCTACGACAATGGCGCGCATCTGGCTGCGTTAGGTAAGGCTTTGGCATCGAGACTGCCAGTGTTGATTACGTCTGAATTTTGACCCGGGTTTACGCCTGAAAACTGACCCAC
>CAZMIS010000012.1:0-24303 GCA_964566325.1 uncultured Anaerolineales bacterium | reverse complement strand
TCGCCGGCCTTGGGCACGTAGAGGATGCCTTCATCCTCGCGGTTCTGCCACTCGGCCAGGTCGATCGTCAGGGGATCCAGGTAGCCCAGGTTCAGCTTCGCACATTCTTCAGGCGGGACCTTGCTGGCCAGCGTCAGCCGGACGTTCGGCTTCTCCACCCCGCCTTCCATCACGCCGGAGCCGCGCACGTGGGTGCAGTGGGCCAGTGCGCCCAGCGGCAGGTGCTTGTACTTCTCCCAGTCCTGCAGGAAGTACGGCAGGACGTGGTAACCCGCCTCGTAGATGTATTTGCCGTGCACGTGGCTGACGACGTCCAGGTGCGGCGCGTAGATGATGAGCTCGCCGCCCAGCGCCACCACCGACTCCATCTTGTACATGCACTTGCCTGCGGTCCACAGCTCGTCGTACATCGGCGGGCAGCCCGACAGCACACGCTGGTACGGGTGATCGCACCATTTGATGTGTCGCTCCGAGGAAAGGCCCGCCGCTGCCTCCCAGGTATTGTACACGTCTCCGACGAACACGCCACTCAGGCCGTGGTTGTGGCCGCCAACCGGTTGAGCCGGTGCAGGCGATGTCTCTGTGCGCAGCGTCTCGACGATCAGCGCGACCAGGGTCGCCGGCGTCTTCAGGCGCGTGGTCGCGGCGTTGATGACCGCGCGCACCGGCGTATCCTTGATGCCGATCGTGCCGAGGACCGTCGCCAGCGCGCCCAGCCAGTGGGTCGCGTTGATGACATCCGGACCTGAGATGCCGGGGAAGAAGTACTTCGCGCCGCCTGAGAAGCCCACCACCTCGTGGGGGAAGGTGGGCCCGAGGATCACGATGTGATCGTGCTCGAGCACGGCCTTGTTGATGCGGATGTTGATCTCCGTCGGCAGGGAGTAGTGGTAGCTCGACCCGGCAAGCTGCATGATCTCGTCCTGCCCGATCACCCCGAGCGATGTGAGCGCGGCCGGATCGTCCCAGGCATGGTTCAGCAGGCCGACGTGCCTGAAGGTCGTCGCACGTTCTGCCGCCGTAATGCCCACGAGTTCGTTCAGCCCTGCCTCATCATATCCGGGGTGCGTGCCCAGCGCGACCATGAAGTTGAGCTCCACCGCATCGTGCAGCACCTCAACCATCATGCGGAACAGCTCGTGCAGCGGCATGGACCGCGTGTGGTCGGGGATGAGCACCAGCACCTTCTGGCCGGCCAGCTTTCCGCCGAGGCCCTTCTGCAGCACATCCATGACCTGATCGTGGGTCAGGCGACCCGTCTTAGCGATTGCTTGCGCATTGACCATCAGTCTTAACCCTCCTTATGCGCCGGAAAACGCCACAGTCCCCAGTATCCGGGATCCAGCGCCCAGTCTCCAGTATCCCGCATCCCGTCGTTTACAGCTTGAATGCGCGCCGGCCCAGCCCGTTCACCATTCATGGCTTGTTATGACAACTTGGCCAGTCGGGGCCCGGCCGTTGGCGCTCCACCCCAGACTGCGGCCCTATTGTACCCAAAAATCCGGTAAAGGGTGATATCGGGTCGCAGCGAGCGACAACGGGGCGATTGTGCGTCAAGCCTGCCCGAGTCGATCCAGCCATTTGGCGCTCTTGCATCTCATCGTGGTACACTGGAGACACACCGGCGCGGGGAACGGGCGGTGTCCGCGCGCCACACTACCCACCAAGGAGCGCGCTATGCTTGATTTCTTCTCTACGCCTCTGCAGGGTCTCGACCCTGACGTGTTCAACCTTATCAGCTATGAAGCCGAGCGCCAGGCCCGCAAGATCATCATGATTCCCTCGGAGAGCCAGGCCCCCGAGGCGGTGCGGGAGGCCTTGGGCTCGGTTTTCCAGAACATCTACGCCGAAGGATACCCGAATCCGGATACGCAAGGCCTGACACAGGGCGAGATCCTCGACTACGAGGTCCAATTGGCGCGCTATCGTCGCTTCGGCGACAAACGCTACTACAAGGGCGTCGAGTATGCCGACGTCGTGGAGGCGCTGGCTCGCCGCCGTGCGGCCGAGGCCTTTGCGGCCAACGGCGTGGCGCCCGAGGACATCTATGCCAACGTCCAGCCGCTCTCCGGCTCGCCGGCCAACAGCGCTATCTACGCTGCCCTTGTTCCGGTCGGCGCAACGGTCATGGGCATGGACCTGCTGCATGGCGGGCACCTGACGCATGGCTCGCCGGCAAACCGCTCGGGCAAGCTCTACAAGATCGTCTCCTACGGCATCGATCCGCAGACCGAGCGGCTCAATTACGACGTGATCGAGGCCTTGGCGCGCGAGCACAAGCCGAAGATGATCATCGCCGGCTTCACCTCCTACCCCTTCATGCCCGACTGGGCCCGCTTCCGCAAGATCGCGGACGCAGTGGGCGCATACCTGCTGGCTGACATCTCGCACATCGCGGGGATGGTCGCGGCCGGCGCGGTGTCCAGCCCGATCGGCCATGCGCACGTCATCTCGTTCACCACGCATAAGACGCTCTACGGCCCACGCGGCGCCTGCATCCTCACGACCGACAAGGGCCTGGCGGCCAAGGTGGACGCTGCGGTCTTCCCGGGCGAGCAGGGTGGCCCCCACATCAACGCGATTGCCGGCATGGCCGTGGCCTTCCAGCTGGCAGCGACCGAACCCTTCCGCGAGCTTCAACAGCAGGTCGTCAGGAACGCCGCGCACCTGGCAGCCGAGCTGCAGCGCCTGGGGCTGCGGATCCCCTATGGCGGCACCGATACGCACCTCCTGCTCGTCGACACGAAGAGCGTGCGCGCGGCCACGGGCGTCAGCCCCGACAAGAAGAAGGGCACGCCACTGATGGGCGAGATCGCGGCCAACATCCTGGACCTGGCCGGCATCGTCAGCAACCGCAACACGATCCCGGGCGACAAGGGCGCCCTGTCACCCTCTGGCGTCCGCCTGGGCACGCCGTGGATCACGCAACGCGGGTTCAAGGAGCCCGAGGTGACGCGACTGGCCGAGATCATTGCCAGCGTGCTGAAAGCGTGCCGCCCGCACGCCACGCCGGGGCGCCGCGGCCCGGTCTACTCCGCCCGGATCCCTTATGAGGTGCTCGAAGATGCAAAGCGGGACGTCATCAACCTGCTGCAGAGCGTCGACCTGAGCCCGACCTACAAGCCCTCCGGCTACCCGCATCATTACTTCATGCACAAGGCGACCAAGGACCCGGGCGGCGAATGGGACATCATCGAGATCGAGGGCAGGCACGCGCGCGGTTTCAGCAACGTCGTGATGACCAACGATGTGTACGCGCTCGGTCCCGGCGAGAGCCAGCCGACCTGGCTGCTCAATCCGGACGGCACGCTGTTGAGCGAGGCGATCGTGAAGCGGGTCGGACAGGAGACATCGAGGATACAGCTGCTGGTGCCCAAGCACAGCGAGGCCCGGGTGGCGCACTGGCTGCGTGGTCTGTCCGATGGCTTCATCATCATCGACCGGGACGACGAATACGTGAAGGCGCCCGGTCCCGTCGTGATCCGCCGGCTCGAGCACACGCTGGCGGAAGAGTGGCCCGCGCGGCCGCCCAAACCGGAGCAATTCACCGACGGCCAGGTCGGCTGGGCCTACCACAAGCCGTACTGGATCGGGCACCGGCACTGCCCGCGGCCCACGGTCGAGGTCAATGTAGACCTGCAGCCGAAGCCCGCGTTTGCCTGGGAGGCGCCCACGGATGCGCCGCTGAAGCGCACGACCCTCTACGATGCACACCGCCGGGCCGGCGCGAAGATTGTGCCGTTCGCGGGGTATGAGATGCCGGTGCAGTATACGTCCGTGATGGACGAGCACCTGGCGGTTCGCCGCGACGCGGGACTGTTCGACGTCAGCCACATGGGCCTGTTCGAATTCACCGGCGAGAACGTCTACCTGTTCCTCCACACCATTACGACCAACGACGTCTCCTTGCTGGGCGTGGGCGATTCGCAATACGCCTTCCTGCTCGGTCCCGACGGCAACGTGATCGACGATATCTGGCTCTATCGCCTCGCTGACAACCGCTTCTGGATGGTGGTCAACGCGTCGAACAACGACAAGGACTGGGCCTGGATCAACGGCGTGCGCGAGAATGCCGTGTGCATCGATCCCGATCGGCCATGGGTGCGCGCGCTGGGGACCGAGCACGTGCAACTCCGCGACATGCGCGATCCGGCGCAAGGCGATGCTCAGCGCGTGCAGATCGCCCTGCAGGGTCCGCGCTCGCGCGACATCCTGCTGTCGATCCTCGCGGACGATGACCCGTTCCGCGCCACCCTGCTCGACATGAAGCGCAACCAGATCGCGCATGGCGTGTGGATGGGCTACGACCTGTGGCTCTCCCGCACCGGGTACACGGGCGAGCCGATGGCCTTCGAGATCTTCGCCCATCCGGACGATCTGCCGGGGCTGTGGAAGGCACTGCTCGAAGCCGGCAAATCGTTCGGGCTCAAGCCGTGCGGTCTGGCGTCGCGCGACAGCCTGCGCATCGAGGCCGGCCTGCCGTTATACGGCCATGAGCTCGCCGGCCCGCTCAATCTGAACCCGGCGGACGCGGGCTTCGCGCCGTACGTCAAGCAGTACAAGCCGAGCTTCATCGGCAAGGAAGCATACATCGAGAAGGGTGAGAAGCGGACCGCCCGGCTCATCCGGTTCCAGCTCGAGGAAGAACGCGCACCCCTGCTCGCACAGAACGACGTCATCGTCAATCGCAAGGGCCGCGTCGTCGGCTGGGTGACCAGCTGTTCCATCAACTCGGACGGCCGCCTGGTCGGCCTGGCCTTCGTGCAGGAGCCTCACCACGAGCGTGGCACGCGGCTGGGCGTGTACCGGGCCGGCAAGGACACCTGGGCGGCCGAACCGCTGCAGGAGCTCACTTTCGGCGACCGCATCATGCTGCCGGAGGACATCACGGTCCTGCCGCGATTCCTGAACAAGCAGTAGCCCAGGTCGCACTGGCTCGACGTTCGACCGGAGATCGGGGCAGACCTTTGCGTCTGCCCCGAGTGCCTCATGAGCATTCATGCGTTCCTGAGGACCTGAATCTAGCCATCGGAGAGGCATGACCATCGACACCGAAGACCACAATGAGATCGACGCTGTCGTGGAGGCCGTCCCCGCCGCTTTGTGGCAGCGGCTGAGACACCAGGCAGAGGAGCTAGGGGCGTTGCTGGCTACGGCCGCCGGCAAGAACTCGAGCAGCCCGGCCGCTCTCACCAGGCATGCAGCACGCATGCGGCCATCGTTCACGTCGGCCATGAACGAGCTGGGCAGGGCGCTGGCTGACGTGCTGGGGGCGTGCGGCTGGAAGCCGGCAGTGCTCTCACATCCCACCCTCATGAACGCGATGTTCCCCCTGGCATCGTACGCCGGCTCGGCGCCGCCGTTGGTGCACCGGGGACAAGCGGCGGTCAGCCATGATGACGAAGGGCTCGAATTCGAGCGCCTGATCCTTGCCGACTCCCGCACGAGTTTCGACCTGTACTCGATGCTGTTCAGCACCTACTGGCAGGAATCGGCACAGGCCCGCTCGTTTCGTGCGCGCGCAGTGGCCATCTCCGAACTCGTGCGAGCCGAAATCAACCGCCGCGCGGCCGCGGGGAGCGAACTTGTCAGCGTGGCGAGCGTGCGGTGCGGCGGGGGCTTCGAGCTTGAACCTCTGCTGCGAGACCCAATTTGCAGGCGGGTCATGGCGCTGACGGTTGTCGACGACAACATCTCCGCGCTCCGGCGCATCGGGCACATCGTCGGAGACTCACTCTCGCATAAGCCGGAGTACATACGGCGCGACCCTTACGCGCCGATCGAGGTTCGAGGGTGGCCGCTCCGGAAGTTCGATATCGCTCTAACGATCAGGATGTTCGATCTCGACACCCCCGAAATCGCGGTCCGGATGTTGCATAAGGGTCGGCACCTCCTGAAGCCTGGCGGCGTCCTGCTGGGAGGATTGCACACTGATGGCATCTCCTTAGCCGAGCGGGCACTTTCGTTTGTCACCGTTGGCGTCCGGGTCAACTGCTTCTCCCGCGAGACATGGCTCAATATGCTGCAGACGGCCGGGTTCAGGGCTGACCTTGTCACGTTCACCCTCAAGGAGCCTGCGACCCTCATGTTTTCAGCGTACGCAGAGGCCAGCCCGAATCGGTAGGAAGCCTCTCGTCTCATGCGCCGCGCTTTGCGGCGCCGCAGTCCTGCGGCACATCCGGCACGTGCCCGGACCGGTTTGGGGAAACAGCATTCTGCATGTAAACTGGAGTTGCCACGATGGCAAGCGGGCGACGGCGCGCGCACCTCGAATCGGCCCCGCGCCTCCTCCCCAATCTAATGACATAGGAGTCATCACTCATGGCAGATCAGCGCAAGAAAGTCTCCCTCCCCGTGCTCTTTGACAAGATGGCGAAGGGCACCCCTCTCACCATGATCACCTGCTACGACTATCCGATGGCAAACCTGGTCGAGCAGGCCGGCATTGACATCGTGCTCGTGGGCGACAGCCTGGGCATGACGATCCTGGGCTTCGATTCGACGCTCCCGGTCACCATGAACGACATGATCCGTCACGCCCAGGCCGTACGGCGCGGCACGCCGAACGGCTGGCTGATCGGCGACATGCCGTACATGAGCTACCAGGCCTCCGACGAGTCGGCGGTGCTCAATGCGGGCCGCTTCATGGCTGAGGCAGCTTGTGACGGCATCAAGCTCGAGGGCGGGCAAGAGGTCTGTTCACGCGTCCGCGCCATCGTCGCCGCGGGCATCCCCGTCATGGGCCACCTGGGGCTCACCCCCCAGAGCGTCTCCTCGCTGGGCGGGTTCCGCCTGCAGGGAAAGAGCGGCAAGCAGGCCAAGAAGATCGTCGACGACGCCAGGGCGCTCGAGGAGGCCGGCGCCATGGCCATCCTGCTGGAGCTGGTGCCCGACCAGGTCTGCCAGGTCATCACCGAGCGGGCCAAGGTGCCCATCATCTCGCTGGGCAGCGGCCCGAACGCGCATGGCCAACTGCTCATCTTCCACGACATGTTCGGGCTGTACCCCCGCTTCACGCCGAAGATGGCCAAGCAGTACGGCGACGCGGGAAAGGTCATCGGCGACGGCCTCAAGGCCTACGTCAGCGAAGTCACCAACAAGATCTTCCCCGAGCCGGAGCGCTACTTCGGCATCAAGGACGAGGAATTCGCTGAGCTCAAGCGGCTGATCGACGAAGAAGACCGCTAGCCGGATCGTATTCTATCCGTTGGGCTGCGGGTGTCACCCCGCAACCCTCATGCGCTGTTGCTAAGGAAGGTGATATGGCTAGGAGAGAAGATCTGCGAGCCAGGCTCCAGATACCGCAGGCACGCCTGGACGAAATCAATGCGATCTTGCTTGACCCGAACCTCCGCATCGTCAACGACCTCCTGGACGTGGTCGCGAAGTACGGCACGCCGGAGGAGATCAACGCGAAGGCGGCGAGGGCGCGTGACTTCGACAACCTGATGACCCGCCTGGCAGAACACGACTGCAGCTATCTCGATGACCTGATCTGGCTGCAGCGCCAGCGCGACGAGGGCCGCTTCATCAGTGAGGCCGAGTATCGCAAAATGGTGCTGGGCGATCGCGCTGGGAGCATGACCTTCAAGGATGAGTTCGCGGTCACGCTCGAGATCAGTGCGGCGCAGTACTTCCCGTGGATCATCGCCGAGGCGCACCGCTCGATCGAGCAGCGCGAGCTGATGCCCGGGCGCTACATCCGTGTGCGCAAGATGCGCGAATCCGAGGCTGACTGCGGCGACATGCTGGCGCTCAGCGCGGCGATGCAGATCATGGGCGCATCCTACGTCGAGACGCTCGACACCAAGGGCACCGATGGCTCGAATATCCATCTCGGGGGCCCGGACACCATCACGGGCTACTTCGGCGGCGTCGGCCAGCCCAACGACCACGTGCTGATGTGGGTCGACGAGTTCCTGTACTACTACACGACCTACGGCCTCCGCCAGGTGCTCAACATCAATTCGGGCACCATCCTGGCCGGCTACCTGCTGTACAAGCTGGGCATCCAGAATGAGTTCAAGATCAGCGTGTTCGTGGGCAACGACAACCCGTTTGCCGCGTTCTGGACCCTGCTGGGCGCCAAGCTCTTCTCGCGCGACGACGGGACCTCGCCCCTGATTGGCTTCAACTGGGGCAACTCGGTCAACAACGAGACCATCGAGATCACGGCCCAGTTCCGCAAGTTGCTGGGCTTCGAGCAGGTGGTCCGCTTCGAGCACCACATCACCGAGACGTACCGCCACATCGTGCTCCAGCCCTACAACCGCCGGGCCGAGCTGGTCCAACTGGCCGATCACGTGGCGAACATCTCGGCCAAGCATGAGGGCGGCGATCCTGAGGTTGAAACGACCCGCGAACACTCATCGAGTATCCTCGACTACTTCCGTAATAAGTCCGAGATCGAGGACTCCGGCGAGATGGACGCGCTGATGGCCAACTACCTGGACAAGCATGACGCCCTGAACCGGACGGCCCGTGCACTCACGGAAGCCGGTCTCAGCTGGGTCGCGGCGCCCAACCTGCATCACCGCTAGTCAGCATCACGCGGTCGGTGCGTGGCTCACCACGCACCGACCGTCTGGCCCGACTTCCCCTCTGTGCCTTACCCCGCGCGTGCGCCGCACGACTGGCCGCGCGGTCGTCTCCCAGGTTGCCCGGCCGATTTTGGCATCTAGACCTTCTGTGCTATCTTATTCATACGTCATTATACTTAAGCGATAATCATCAGTTGGGGCGCTATACGTGGCCGACCGTGCGATCGTTGTCGATGCATTCACCGAGATGTCCGCGACCTATGAGCAGACGGTCGACTGGGAGCTGCGCCAGCTGTGGGGCATCAGCTATCGCGAATTCATCGGACGCTTCCTCTCGCGGCTGGAATTGTGCGGCGGTCAGCGTGTTCTTGACGTAGCCACCGGCACGGGCGTCATCCCGCTGGCCCTGCTCGGGACTGCAGCGTGGCGCGGCTCGGTGGTCGGGCTCGACCTGACGCCCGCGATGCTGGCGCACGCGCAGCGGAGCGTCGAAGCCGCTGGCGCAGGCGCCCGTGCAGCACTGGTGTGTGGCTCGGGTCTGCAGCTCCCGTTTGCCGATCGTGCGTTCGATGTGGCGGTGTGCGCTCTGGGAACCCACCACATGCAGCCCCGTGAGCTGTTGGGCGAAATGCACCGGGTGCTGTGTCCGGGTGGCCGCGTGCTGGTGGCCGATGTCGCACGCACCGATTTCTGGAGCACGTGGCTCGGCCGTGCGTTCCTCACCGGGATGATCGCCTGGTATGGACTGACGAAGGGCGGCGCCCGATTGAAGGCCGAGGTGGACGCAATCAGCAACCTGCTGACCGTCGAGGAATGGCAAGACGTCATGCAGCAGGTGGGGTTCGCCGCCGTGAAAATCACGCAGCTGCCGGCACGCGGGCCGTGGTTTCCATCCGGTGTCTTGATCCAGGCAGCAGTCGAATGAATGAGGGATAAGGACGCAATGACAGACGCAGCCCAACTTCTCCGCGATGGCCGGACGTCCGAGCTTTGGCAGAAATACTGTGGTTTCCTCGATCGCAGCATCGAGGAGTTCATGCACATCCAGAAACGTCTCCTGCTGGAGCAGCTGGAACTGCTCGACGGCTGCGAGCTCGGCCGCAAGCTCTTGCACGGCCAGAAGCCTGCGACCATCGATGAGTTTCGCCGCACGGTGCCCCTCACCACCTACAACGATTATCTTCCCGATCTGCCCGACCACCGGGACGACATCCTGCCCGCCAAACCGGTCGCGTGGGTGCGCACCTCGGGCCGCACAGGTGAATTCGGCGGCAAGTGGATCCCGCTGCCGCGGCAGCTGTACGAGGGTCTGGGCCGCTACTACCTGGGAACGCTGATCATCGCAAGCGCCAGATCGCGCGGCGACGTCAACATCGAAGAGGGCGACGTCTATCTCTACACGGTTGCGCCGCCGCCCTTCATCTCGGGCCAGATCATGCTGGCAGGCCGGGAAGAGTTCCCGATGCGGATCGTCCCATCCATCGAGGATGCCGAATCGATGGACTTCCAGCAGCGAATGGAAAAGGCATTCGTGATGGCTCTTGAGACAGGCATCGATTACTTTGCGGGCATCGCGTCCGTCTTGCTCACCATGGGCGAGTCCTTCTCAAAGCGTTCCGGACAGATGCGCCTCTCCTCGGACGCGTTGCGCCCGGCCGCGCTCGCCCGGATGACCCGGGGCATCGTTCGCAGCAAGATGCGCGGGGAACCGCTGCAGCCGCGCCACATCTGGTCGCCCAAGGGCATCACCGTCGGCGGCATGGACGTGCAGATCTACCGCCAGCGCATCGAGGCCCTCTGGGGCGTCAAGGTGTTGGAGGGCTACGGGTGCACTGAGTTCGGCAGCGTGGCACTGCAGGGCTGGGGCGGGTGCACAGCCGGCATGATCCCCACGCCCGACTGCGCGTTCTGGGAGTTCATTCCCGAGTCCGAGTATGCAATCTGGCGCTTCAACAACGCGTACCAGCCGCGCACCTGCCTGATGGATGAGCTACAGCCCGGCCGCTACGTGCTTGTGGGCACCAGCCTGCTGGGGGGCATCCTGGTGCGCTACATCCTGGGCGACCTGGTCAGCGTCCTGGCCGTGCGTGACCCCGCGGCGGGGATCGACCTGCCCCAGATCGTCGTCGAATCGCGTGCCGACGATCTGATCGACCTCAGCTCGCTCGTGTGGCTGACCGAACGCTCCATCTGGCAGGCCTTCGGGAAGCTGGATCTGCCCTATACGGACTGGGTGGCACGCAAAGAGATCAGCCCCAAAGAAGGCCCGGTCGTGCACGTTTACCTCGAAGACGGTGATCACGACACCCGGGAGTTGGCCGATGCGCTGCACGGCGCCCTGCTCGAGACGATGGAAGACTACACCACCTACCATCGCATCATGGGTCGCAATCCGGTGCGTACGACCGCGCTGGCGCCGGGCACCTTCCGCGGCTATACCGAGGAGAAACGCCAGGAGGGCGCGGAGCTCGGCCACCTGAAGCCGCCGCGCATGCAGCCCTCCGAAGCAGCGATGGACCGGCTCCTCAGGATCAGCCGCGCGAACGGAGGTAAGCACCCCGACGCTGCGAGGTGATGTCCGGCACATGGGAAGCAAAGGAACCGAATGACCGCGATCAGGGTAACGTGTCTGCTGGCATTGCTGGGGTACGGGCTCCTGTTTGGACTCGTGCTCCTCCGTGCCCGGCATCGCCGCGCTGCCCGTTTCTTCCTCCTCTACCTGCTCGCGATGGGGATCTGGCAGGGCGGGCAGACGGTCGCCGTCTTCACGGAAGAACCCAACGTCGCCCTCCGGGCGTACGATTTCTTGCTGGCGTTCGGCTACTCGTTCGGCTTCTTCTACGCCATGTTCGTGCGGGAGCTGGTGGGCGTCCGCTCGGGACGTTGGCTCGTCAGGGCGGGCTACCTCAGCGTGGTCGGGGTGCCGCTCTACATGCTGGCGGGCGGCCCCGGCTTGATTCTGGATGTCTATAAGCAGCCTGATGTCCCCTTCTTTCTGCCTCATTTCGGCACGGTGGCAACCATCTTCGGCATCGGCGTGTACGGCTTCCTGGCCTACGCCTTCGTCCACCTCCTGCGGGCCCGCCAGCACAGCACCTCGCCGGAGGAGCGCAACCGGCTCGCCTATCTCCTGATGGGGGTCCCCATCGTCATCCTCGGCTCGGTGTTCAATTTCAGCCCACAGCTCAGGGCCTACCCGCTGGACATCATCGCCAATCTGATCAACGCGGCGCTGACCGGGCTCGCCATCGTGCGCTACCGCCTGCTCGATATCCAGGTGGTTGTTCGCAAGGGCCTGCGCTATACGAGCGTCACCGCAGCCGTCGGCCTCATCTACTTTGCGCTCGTCTTCCTCGCCATCCAGGTGCTCCACTTCGTCTCAGGATACCAGGTCCTGCTCTTGTCTCTGGTCATGGCCACCGTTGCCGCCGTCGCGGTCCAGCCCCTCCGAGACGTGCTCCAGGCACGCGTGGATAAAACCTTCTTCCGGGAGAAGTACGACACAGCCCAGATGCTGCAGCGCCTGAGCCGGACGGCCGCAGCCACGCTCGACATCGATCGGCTCACCGGGCTGATCGTCGCCGAGGTGACCAACACCATGCATATCGAACGAGCCGCCTTTTTCCTTAAAGACGGTGCAGGCGGCCTCAGGTTAGCGTCCGGCTTGGGCCTGAACGGCACCGGCCAGGGACGGCTCCGTGAGGACCATCCCGTCATCGCGGCCATGGCGCACGACCCACAGCCGTTCGTGGCCAGCCAACTGGATCGCATGCCCCTCGCGCGCGCATTCACCCTGCAGGAGCGCGAACAATGGGAGCGGCTGGACATGGCGCTGCTGGTGCCCGTCGCAGCGCAGGGTGCGCTGGTGGGAGTATTGGCGGTCGGCGAGAAGCGTTCCGGCGTCGACTACTCTCTCGATGACCGGGTGGCGCTGACCACCCTGGCCAACCAGACCGCGGTCGCGGTCGAGAATGCACGGCTCTATGCGGCTGCCCAGCACGAGCTGGCCGAACGCCAGCGTGCCGAGAGTGCCATGCGCGCCTCGCTGCATGAAAAGGAAGTCCTGCTCAAAGAGATCCACCACCGGGTTAAGAACAACCTCCAGATGATCTACAGCCTGCTGAGCCTGCAGTCGCAGTATGCGGCCGATCCCACCACCCTGGCAGCACTGCGTGACAGCCAGGACCGCATCCGCTCGATGGCGTTGGTCCACGAAAAGCTCTATCAGTCGACGAACCTGGCCGATATCGACTTCGGCGAGTACCTGCGCACCCTTGCGAGCCACCTGCATCGCTCGTATGCGGTCAAGGAGCGGACCGTGCGGCTCGTCGTCAGCACTGCTCCGATCCGGCTGGGCATCGACACGGCCCTGCCTTGCGCGCTCATCGCCAGCGAGCTGATCTCCAACGCACTCAAACACGCTTTTGTCGGGCGTTCGGAGGGGGTCCTTCGCGTAAACGTCCGAACGGGCGAGAATGGTACGGTGCAGCTCGATGTAGCAGACGATGGCGTGGGACTGCACCGCGAGGACCGGATCGCGTCTCCTGCCACCCTGGGCATGCAGCTGGTCGAGGGACTGGTTCGCCAACTGAACGGCACACTGATAACCGACGACTCCGAGGGGACGCGCTTCAGCATCGTCTTCTCTCCGCCTGACAGGTAATGCGAGATGTAACGCAGGTGTGCTAGAAAAGATGTGATAGTCAAGATGTGTTTAGGATGAAGCCACTGCAAAGCAACCCGACAGACACACCGGTGCGCATCCTGGTCGTCGAGGATGAGACCATCGTCAGCCTCGACATCGAGCATCGCCTTCGCACCATGGGTTACCAGGTGACGGGGCTGGCCCTGACCGGGGCCGAGGCTCTGACTTTGGCGCGCCGCGCGCCGCCCGATATCGTGCTGATGGACATCCGCCTTCAGGGCCCCATGTCGGGCATCGAGGCTGCCGAAGAACTGCGCGCTGAGATGGACGTCCCGATCGTCTACCTGACCGCGTATACGGATTCTGCGACCCTCGAGCGGGCGCGCATCTCCGAGCCTTTCGGCTATGTTCTGAAGCCGTTCGAAGATCGGGAGCTCTCGATCACCATCGAGATTGCTCTCTATCGCCATCGGGCCGAACAGCGATTGCGCGAGAGCGAGGCTGAGTTGCGCGCTGCGGCCGCCCAGCTTGAGGAGCGGGTTGCCCAGCGGACATCGGATCTGCGGACCTCGAACGAGAAGCTGCAGCTCGCCATTGCCGCGCGCGACCGGGCCCAGGCGGAGCGCGCCGCCGCGCAGGATGAGCGCCGCCGCCTGGCGCAGGAGATCCACGACTCCGTCACCCAATCCATCTTCTCGTTGATATTCTCGACGCAGGCCGCACGGCGCGCCGCGCGCGCCGGGACGAGCCAGCCGCTGGAAGAGACGCTGGAAGAAGTCGAGGAGATCGCTCGCCAGGCGCTGAAGGACCTGCGGCTTCTGCTGTACCAGCTGCGATCGCCCGTGCTCCAGCACGAAGGGCTCGCCGAGGCGCTGCGCTACAGGCTTGAGGCCGTCGAGGCTCGCGCCGGCATCAAGACGACGCTGATCGCACCTCCCCACTTCGACATCACACCCGACGCGGAGGAAGCCGCCTACCGCGTAGCGCTGGAAGCGCTGAACAACTCATTGAAGCATGCACATGCCAGCGAGGTCACAGTCGAGTTGAGATGCGAGGGCGACGAGTTGGTATTGGTCGTGGCAGATGATGGCGTTGGCTTCGACGGACGTACGCCCGGCGTGGAGACCGGACTCGGGCTCGAAGGCATGCAGGAGCGCGCGGCGCGCCTGGGCGGCAATCTGGTCATCGCGTCCGATAGGGGGGCCGGCGTCACCGTCACTTTGCGACTGAATCGCTTCATTGCGGAATCGGAAGCCGCGCTCCCGGAAGAGGAGTCCCGATGAACAAGCCCATCCGCGTGCTGGTGGTTGACGATCATCAATTGGTCCGCAAGGGCATCATCTCGCTGCTCGCCACCTCCGAGATCGTCGAGGTGGCGGGTGAGGCGGAGAACGGCAGTGCCGCCCTGGCCCGCATCCGGGAGTTGCAGCCCGATGTCATCCTCCTGGATCTGTCCATGCCCGTGCTGGACGGGTTGTCCGTCATCAAGGAGTTGCACGGCCAGAGTAACGGTCCGCACATCCTTGTCCTCTCCAGTTTCTCGGAGGACGAGCGTGTCTTTGCGGCCATCCGCGCCGGTGCACTGGGTTTCATCCTCAAAGACGCCTCGCCCGACCAGCTGCTGGAAGCCATTCAGATCGTGGCCCGCGGCGAGCCGGCGCTCAGCGCAGACATGGCGCAGCGACTCGTACGGGAAGTCCAGCGGGCACACGCCGCGCCCATTCCTGCCCAGGAGCCTCTGACCGAGCGCGAGCTCCAGGTGCTCCGCTGCGTCGCGCGCGGTCTCTCGAACCAGGACATCGCGGAGCAGCTGTTCATCAGCGAGCGGACGGTTGGCGCGCACATCAGCCGCATCCTCGACAAACTGGGCGCAGCAAACCGCACCCAGGCCGCGCTGATTGCTATCCGTCGCGGACTGGTCCCGGGAAACCAGTAGACCCCGGCGGCGCGCCAAGTATAATTGCTTAATGCATTGTATATTTCCTCGCACCTGACCCCAGCCTGCGACTGCTACTTCTTTGACCTGCAAATACGCTCACCTGCCGATGTATCCTTCCCGCAACTTTGATAGAATGGCCTCAAGTGAAGTGTAGGAGGATGAGAAGATGAGCATGATGTTGAACAAGTTGTTTGGCATGAACGATGACGTGGAAGGCAGGTTGAGGGCCAGAGGCATCAGATATACGGACGACCTGCTCACGGCTTGTCGCAATGCCAAGAGCCTCGCTGAGTTGGCCGAGGCCGTCCAGGTCGACAAAGCGTACCTGACCCGCATGGTACAGCGGGCCGATCTCGAGCGTATTCGCGGCATCGGTGACGCATACATCGCGCTGCTCGAGGAAGCAGGCGTGCGGAGCGCCGCTGATCTGGCCGCTGCCGCACCCGACGAGTTGCGCGGTCGACTCACCCAGGTGAACTCCGAGAAGCGCCTGGTGGGCCGCATCCCTGCGCCGGCCATGGTCAACGGTTGGGTCAAGCGGGCTCAATACCTGACCCGCAACTAGCGCGATCCACCGGCTTTGCCGGTTGCGCCGCACCCTGGGCCGTCAAGGCATCCTGCGCCTTGGCGGCCGATTCATTTAATCCACAAAAGGCCGCTACAAAAGTTATGTCATCCCGGCGGAGCAAATGTTGTGCGATTGGCGTCATACAGGTTATACTTGGCGTGAGCTCCTTGCCGGCTCGGCCTCGGATCCAATCAAACATGTAGCGAGCGATCAACGCGATGAGCACAACCAAAACCAGCACCCCTACGACTTCGCACGGGCGGCACAGCGTCGCGCCCTTCATCTTCCTGGCGCTCTGGCTGATCCTGCTGCTCGGCATCGCGGCCCTGGCGCTGCTGCTGGCCAACATCTACCGGGGAGACGTGATCCTTGCCGGGGTCAGCGCCCTGGGTCAGGACTTGGGCGGCCGCACGCGGTCCGAAGCCACCGTCGTTCTGGAGGACGAGTGGCGTAGTCGCAAGGTGATCCTGGAAGCGCGTGACAGCAGCTGGACGCTGTCGCCCGAGCAGCTGGGCGTCATCCTGGACGCCCGTGCGGTGGCAGAAGCGGCCTTCCTGGAGGGTCGCCGCGAGCCCGACATGGATTCGCTGCTCCCGACCGCACGGCGCGTGCTGGCCTCTACCGGCCTCATCGCGCTGGATGCTCCCGCCGCGGCCATCCCGGCGGTCTGGCGCTTCGATCGCAGCCTCGCAACGTCGACCGTGCGCACCCTGGCAGGCCAGATCGACGTCCCCATGGAGAATGCCGGCGTGACGGTCGTGGATGGCGAGGTGCGCACCACACCGGCCCAAGGCGGCCGGGCGCTGGACGTCGGCGCGCTGCTCGCCACGCTGGAATCGCACCCCTGGGACGTAGCGCTCGGCCGGAGCGCAGATGTGCCGCTGCGCTTCACCCTTCCGGTCGTGGATCAGACGCCTCCGATCCAGGATGTCTCCGCGATCGTCAACGAGGTCAGCCCCCTGCTCGCGCAGCCGATCACCCTGCGCCTCTACGACCCGATCCGCAACGAGCGGCTCACCTGGACGACGGAACCCGCGGAGATGGGCCGCTGGATCGGCATCGGCGAAGGCCTTGACGAGACGACGGGCCAGAAGAAGCTCACCTGGTCAGTCGACGAAACCCGGGTTCACGAGTACATCGCGGCTCAAAGCAAGACCTTCGGCGATGAGCGGTTCGTCGATCCGGACGTGGCCGGCCCCGCGTTGGCCGAGGCGTTCCGCTCGCGACTCGACGCGGTCGACGCACGGATCAGCCATGGTCAGCGCAGCCATATCGTGCAGCCGGGCGAGACGCTCTCCAGCATTGCGTACGACTACGGCTTCCCGTATCCCTACCTGATGCAGGTGAACCCGGAAGTCGAGCTGCTCCTCGCAGGCGACACCATCACGATCCCCTCGCCGGATGTCCTGATCCCCCTGCCCGTGGTGGAGAACAAGCGCATCGTGGTCAGCATCTCGGGGCAGAGCATGCAGGCCTTCGAGAACGGCGAAGTCAAGTGGGACTGGAAGTCAAGCACGGGCATGGATTCGAGCCCCACATCGCCGGGCGTTTTCCAGATCCAGACCCACGAGGAGATGGCCTACGCGGCCAATTGGGATCTCTACATGCCGTGGTTCATGGGCATCTACCGGCCGGTGCCGGGCCAGGAGTTCATGAACGGCTTCCACGGTTTTCCCAGCCGTGACCGGCGCCAGTTGCTTTGGACGAAGGACGTGGGCCGCCGCGTGACCTACGGCTGCATCCTGGTGACCTCTGACAACGCCAAGCTGCTCTATGATTGGGCGGAACCCGGGGTCATCGTCGAGATTCGCAAGTAACGCAGCTGCGCTGCGGTCCGCGGTGAGCGGCGAGCGTGGAAGGAGATGAAGATGTATTGGATAGGTTCAAAACTGCACGGCCGGTCGCTCAGACTGCCCGGTCTTGTCGCCTTGCTGCTGGTGGTGGCAGTGACCGGCGCCTCGTGCGCCAACCTGCCCCCCATCGTTGACTCCGGCGAGTCTCCTACCACGGTCCCCGAGTCGGCAGGCGCGCCGGACCTGGAGGCCCCGAGCGCGGTCGTCGAGGCCGCACAGGCGGCGCTCGCCAAGACGCTCGGCGTCGGGACAGGCGCGATCCAGGTCGTCGCCAGCACGGAGGCCGAATGGCCGAACGGCTGCCTCGGCGTCGAGCAGCCGGGCGTCATGTGCACGCAGGCGATCGTCCCGGGCTACCAGGTCATCCTCCTGGATGCGAACGGAGCGACGTACGAGGTGCGCACGGACAGGACGGGCGGCCAGGTTGCGGTCGTGCCGCAGGCCCAAGCCGTGCCGGAATCTGGGGCCGCGCCTGCCGTCACCTTCCCCCCTGCGGCAGAGCAGGCACGTGCTGCGGCAGCGAGTGCGCTGTCAACTTCGCTCATCTCCGTCGCGATCGTTTCGGCCGAGCAGGAAGAATGGCCCGATGCCTGCATGGGTCTGCCCGAGCCCCTCGAGGTCTGTGCGCAGGTGATCACGCCGGGCTACCGGGTGGTGCTGCAGGCGGAGGGCCAGCAGGTGACCTACCGCACGGATGAGACAGGCGCGAGGTTGCGCCGCGAGCCCGAACCGGATGCCGCGGCGGGATCGGCCGATGCGATGCCGGAGGCCGTCGATGCCATTCTCGTGCTGCGCCGCGACGCCAATGGCTGCAGCGACGCACAGCTGACACTGGACGGCGTCAAGTTCGGCGCGTGCGGCGAAGAGCTGACAGCCGGCGAGTTCATCACCGGCACATTCCGGGTCGATCAACTGGCCGAACTGCAGAAGCTCTATGCGACGTTCAGCGCCAGCACGCCGGCCGGCAAGGTTGCCTTCAAGGGCGAAGGTCCGATCGAAGCCACATCCATCGAGCAGCGAATGATCGCGGAGTGGGCCCATCTCGTGGTCGAGGAGATCAAGGCCGGCCCCGGCGCCGCGCAGTTCGGGCTGGGCTGGCGCCGCGAAGGCGGCATCGCTGGCTTCTGCGATGACATCGCGGTGGATGCGGGCGGCCACGCGGTCCTCTACGCCTGCGCAGACGCGAGCGCCGCGCCGCGGTGGCGCCGGCTCACGCAAGACGAGTTGGTCCCGTTCTACGGCTGGCTGGATCAGTACGCGCAGGCCGGCGTGGAGCAGGCTGACCCTGCCACTGCCGACGCGATGACGATCTCCGCGTTTCTCGCGGGCCGCGGAACCGCCGCGATCGACGAGGCCGGCCGTGCCGCCATCCTGCAGTACGGGGCTGCGCTGCTCCAGGGTTGGGCCAACCCGACCCCCGTGCGCTACATCCTGACCATTGCCGAGATCAACCTCCGCGAGGGCCCGGGCGAGAACTTCGACGTCATCGAACGGGTCGCGCCGGGCCAGCAGGTGCTGGTCACCGGCATCAATCCGGACAACACGTGGTGGCGCGTTGTGTGCCCCGACAACACGGCCGGCAGCTGCTGGGTGACGGCCGATGCCAGGCTGACCGAGGCGGTCGCTCCGGCCGAGGACTCCGACTGACCCATGACGACGGCACAATTCGACCTGATCGCGTTCGACGCGGACGACACCCTCTGGCACAGCGAAAATCTCTACGAGGCCGCGGAAAACGACTTCGTTGAGATCTGCTCAGCCTACGCGAACGCGGAACTCGCCCGCGCGGGTCTGCACCAGACGGAGGTGCGCAACCTCCCGCTCTACGGCTATGGCGTCAAGGCGTTCGTCCTGTCCATGACAGAGACGTTGATCGGGCTCAGCGAGGGGCGGGCGACGGCCGGGGAGATCGCCCGCCTGCTGGCGCGCGGCAAGGAGATGCTATCCGCGGAGGTGCACCTGCTGGACGGCACGGCCGCGGTGCTCGAGGAGCTCGCGTGCGGCTTCCCACTCATGGTCATCACCAAGGGCGACCTGGGCCATCAGGCGTCCAAGCTCGCGCGGTCGGGCCTGGCGCCTTTCTTCAAGTACGTCGAAATCGTGGTGGACAAATCACCCGACGTCTACCGCGACCTGCTGACGAAGCACGGCTTCGACCCGCGACGGGTGCTGATGGTGGGCAACTCCCCGCGCTCCGATATCCTGCCGATGCTCGAGTTGGGGGGCTGGGGCGTGTGGGTTCCCTACCGGATCCTGTGGGCGCACGAGCACGCGCACCTGTCGGACAACCTGGGCCCGCGCTTCCGCGAGATCGATCGCATCGGCGACCTGCCCCGCCTGATCCGGGAGCTCACCGCAGAGGCGTAGCGGCGCACGTCACCTGGCGCCAGCATCCCGCCGGCTGCGCCCCGTCAGGTCAGGCCGCGGTCGTGGGCGTACAGCGCGGCCTGGGTCCGGTCGCGCAGTCCCAGGCGGCCGAGGATGTTGGAGACGTGGTTCTTGACCGTTCCCTCGCTCACCACGAGTTGATCTGCGATCTCCCGATTTGTGGCCCCGGTGCCGATCAGCCGGAGAACCTCGAGCTCGCGCTCGGTCAGATCGGCATCGAGGGGCAGCGTCGACGCAGCTGAGACTCGCTCGGGCCGGTAATCGAGCATGCCCACCAGCTTGCCGGCCACCGACGAGTCAAGCTGATAGACGCCGCGGTGTGCCAGGCGCACGGCCTGTGCGAGCTCCGAAGCCGGTATGTCCTTCAACAGGTAGCCCACGGCCCCCGCACGCAGCGACTTCACGACGTATTCCTCATCGTCGAACGTGGTGAGCATGATCACCTGGCAGTCAGGCAACTGGCGGCGGATCTGCCCAGTCGCCGCAGTGCCGTCCATCACGGGCATGCGCACGTCCATGAGGACCACGTCGGGGCGCAGGGCCAGCGCCTTCGCGATCGCTTCCTGGCCGTTCACGGCCTCGCCCACGACGCTGATGCCCGGCTGGATTGCCAGCAGCGAGGCGATGCCCTCGCGCACCAGGCGCTGATCGTCCACGACAAGCACCGTCACTGCATCGCCTGCCGGCGGGGTGTCCGCGTAGCGTTCTTCGTTCATGTTACCGCCATCTCTTCCAGGTGCTTGGGGATCACGATGCTCAGCTCCGTGCCGCTTTGGACGTGGCTGGCGATGCGCATTTCTCCCTTGACCAGGTCGATGCGCTCCTGGATGCCCTGGATTCCGTAGCCCTGCCCCGGCGAGCCGGCGTGCTCCGCCAGCGAGTCAGCGTCGAAGCCGACGCCATCGTCGCGCAGGCGCAGCCGCGCCGCGTCTTCACCCAGGTCGATCTGGAGTTCCACGTGCCGGGCCTGGGCGTGCTTCTGGACGTTCGTCAGGCCTTCCTGCGCTGCACGGTACAGCGCGACCAACACCGCGCCGGGATAGCCAGTCTCATCCCCATCGAACCGCCAGGCTATCTCGATCGGTCCGCCGTCCATCCGGTTCACCAGTCCTTCGAGCGACTGCCGGAGGGAGAAACGATCCTCCGACTCACGCAACGTGCTGACGGACTGGCGCACCGCGCGCAGGGCCGCGCGGGCGCTCTCCTTGGCGTCGCCGATGGCTCGATCCGCCTCATCGGGATTGCGGTCCCGGTAGGCCTGGGCCTTCTCCAATTGGATGCTGATCGCAGTCAGGTAGTGACCCAGGCTATCGTGCATGTCGCGCGCCAGGCGGTTGCGCTCGGCCGCAGTCGCCAGTTCGGCCACCCGCTCCGCGTACGTCTGCAACTGCCTGTGCGACGCTTCCAGTTGCGCCAGCAGGCGGCGCATCTCCTGCCGGCTGCGCTGATCGCGATCGATATGACCTGCGATGAGGTGCACGAAGATCAGCAGCAGGGTGAAGATCACGACCATCGTGATCGAGTCGAGGCTCAGCCCGGCATCGCCGACCCGCCACGCCCGAAGCGCCACCAGGCACCAATAGGCCAAACCGATGACGTGACTGACGCCTGCGCCCAATGCAAAGTAGACCGCGAACGGCACAACTGCACAGAGCAGGACTGCCATTCCGGTACAATCCAGCATCACGACGCCCTGTACCAGTGCCACTCGGAGGATGAGCAGTGCCACCGCGCGCCGACGCGACCCAGGCAGCGGATCCTGCGCCAACTCGAACCGTTCGACGATCAACATCGTGGCCAGGAGGCCGATCATGAGCCACTGGCGCCCGGCAGGCAAGGCCGCGCTGCACGGGGTTGCGAAGTTGAGGTATGCGACGAGGCTGCCGACGACTCCGATGTATGCCGCGACGAAGCTGAGCCGCAACGCCCCAGGGGTGTCGGGATAGGGATTGAGCCAGCGCCGGGCGCGACCGAGCATGGATCGCCTGCCGTTCACGTTCACGATGCCCGGAGTATAGCACGCCGGGAAATGCCGGGACAATATGCCGAGAGATAGAGCCTGCCGGCCGCGCCGCATGCACAAAGTCATGTGTCCCTGGGCCTGCCCGACCCGCGATCCGGCACGGCCAAGATATGCCTTGAGACACATGCAACAGAGGCCGGCAATCACTATAATCGGGTGTGAATCCGATTTGAAAGGACGAAGATGGCCCATCCTCGCGCTCAGCGGCGGGCAGCCGGCCCGGCCCTGCTCGGCGGCCTGCTGCTTTTTTGCCTCTTGCTGGCTGCTCCCGGAGACGTCGCCGCAAGCCCTGTCCTACGTACGGAACAGGTGCGTCAGCAGGCAAGCACGACGCTCGCGGTGGTGCGCACCGGGGGCGCTACCCTGTTCGACACGTCTGGTATGGCGCTCCTGACCCTGCCGGGCGGGGCGAAGTTCAGAGTCAGCGGACGCACGCCGGACGGCAGCTGGTTCTATGGCACGACGGTGGATGGCACGGCCGGTTGGGTCGACCGGCGCCAGCTGACCATCTTCGGCGCGGGAAGCCTCCCCACCCGGCAGGGCTTTTCCCCGCCGGCCGTGGCGACGCCCGAACCCGCGCCCCAGCCCACGCCGCAGCCTGCCGCACCCGCGGGCCGCGCGGCCGCGGCGCGCAGCGGAGCCGCCACGGGGCTGTCCGGCAATCTGGTCTTCCAGCAGAGCAGCGGCGGCCAGATCTACCTGTTCGACCTGGATCGAAGCACGCTGCGCAAAGTGACGACCGGGGCCGACCCCGCCCTCAGCCCGGATGGCCGGACAATCGTGTTCTGGCGCGATACGGGCGAGCAGGGACTGTACCTGATCGAGACCGATGGGACGAACGAACGGCGCATCCTGACCCGCGGGGAGCCGATCCGCTCGCCGACCTGGAGCCCCGACGGCGCCAAAATTGCCTTTAGCCACGTGGCGGGCGAGAACAAGTGCCGCTACGTTTCCTACTACGGCTTGATGTTCTGCTTCCCGGACTCGTATCCCTACAACCTGCCCGCGCCGTACGGACTACCGCTTCTCACGACGGACCGCTGGGGCCTGGCGCGGGTCGACCGCGAGGGGGGCAGCTACGGGGATCTGGCCGTGATGCCGGACGCGCGCTCGCCCCACTGGACCGACCGCGGCGTCTTCTACGCCAGCTCAAACATCATTTCCGGGGCAGGCATCCAGGTGACGGATGACGTCGTTGATGAGGATCCCACCCGAGGCGTCGTGACCAGCTTCAAGTTCCACGACCCCGCGGGTCAACCCGGCGGTGATCGGGTGGCCTTCCAATCCCTGGAAAAGGACCACTGGGAGATCTTTACCGCCAACATCGACGGGTCCGGGCTGGTCGCTCTCACCCACCCGGACGCGCTCGCCGAGACGCTGCCGCACAATGTGGCGCCAGTCTGGAGCCCGGACGGCAGGCACATCGCGTTCCTGAGCAACCGGACGGGCGAGTGGCGCCTGTGGGTGATGAATGCGGACGGCAACAACCAGCGCCAACTGCCCGTCGATGTCTCGATCGAATACAACTACCAGGCCGAACAGGTCGTCAGCTGGGGCCGCTCCACCGGACGGCCGGCAGGCCAGTAGAGAGGATGAATTCAGAATGAAGAGCCGAGCCACTTCGCTCAGCCCCAGTTTACGCCATGGCGCCGTGTTGTTGTTGGTCGCCACTACCACCGTGCTCGGGGGGTGCGCGGCGATCGACCGCCTCACCGGGGGCAGTCCTGAGCCCGTTGCGCCGGCCGCATCGGGTGCACCTGCCATCGCGACCCCGCTGCCCACCCCGTCGCCCGTCATCGTCAGCACGCCGTCGGACACACTGACCAGCACCACCGCGGCCGACGGCGACACGCGCCGGTTGGACACCGCGAGCCTGACCTACAACGGTGAGATCATGGCCGATGCCATCGTGCCGGTAGTTGCCCAGGTGGCAGGCCAGATCGAGGAGGTAAAGGTCGCCGTCGGCGACGCCGTCAAGCAGGGCGACCTGCTGGTGCGCATCGACAGCACGGTCGCCGAGGCACAGCTCGCCCAGGCGGCGGCCGCATTGGAACTGGTGCAGTCGCAGCTGGAGCTGGCCACATCGAAACCCCAGAAGAGCGATCTCGACGCGGCGCAGGCAGCAGTCAGTGCCGCGAGCGCGGCCTACAAGCGTGCGCGCGAGGGTGCGACAGAGGAAGAGAAGCGCATGGTGCTGGCCCAGCTCCGGCAGGCCGAGGCTGCCGTGTCGGTCTACCAGGGCCAGTACGATCGCATCGCCGGCAACCCATACTCCGGCATGATGGAAGAAAGCCTGAAATTGCAGCAGGCCACCCTGGCCAAAGAGGCGGCCCAGGCGCAGTACGAC
>CAZMIS010000011.1:0-24616 GCA_964566325.1 uncultured Anaerolineales bacterium | reverse complement strand
GCGGCTGGCGGGGCCCGACGGCGGGTAGGTATGGACCTACGGAGTTGAAGGGATCAGGATCTCTACTTGATTGAGATGCTGCTGGTAGTAGCCCCTTGCTTTCCTGATGCTGCTGTCTATGTACACGACTACACCCACGCAGTAACCTAGACCTGCGATCACGTGAGTTCATGCAACGCGTGTGCTTGACTCGCGCCAAATGTGCGGATGAACCACTCTCGGGTCCTATCGTCTTTGGTGAACAGAAAAACCTGCGTCTGAGCGGTGAGCGATGCCAGGTACTCGAGCGCACGTCGCTGTCTACTGCGGTCCAGTTGCGTCAGTGGATCGTCAAGCATCATCGGCAGCGATTCGCTCGCGCGGCTCATCAGCTGCGCAACCGCTATCCTCAACAGGAGGTAGACCATATCGCGGGTGCCGGAACTCAAGAGGCGTGCGTTGACCAGGTCATTACGCTCTGGAGCGTGTAACGATACGGCAAGTGACGAAGAGTCGACCGAAACGCGCGTGTAGCGGCGATTGCTTATGACGCTCAGACCTTCGGTCATCATCTGCTCGAGCCGTGGCGCGAACTGCTGCTGATACTCGCGCTTCGCTTCGCGGAGTTCACCGATCGCTAGATTCAGCGCCGCGCCGTATTGCTCCAACCGGTGCGCCTCCAGTTGCAACGCTGCAAGGTCTTCCTCGGCGGCAGCGGGGTGTCGTAGCCGGCTGGTGGCTCCTTCCAGGTTAGCTTTCAACCGTCGCAGCCGCTCTCGCGTCTCCGCTTCTACTTGTGCCGCGTTCTTCTCGTGAACAGCGTACTCGGCTTGCGAGCGATCTGGCCGTAGATCAATCCAGTCGGGGTGATCTCCCAGAATGCGCGTCTGGGCTACATCCAGTTCTCGAAGCCGAGCAAGCGCGCCGCTGCGTTCCCGCGCCTCCACCAAGGCCGCATGTTTGCGCTGCGCCTCTTCGCAGCGAGCTTGGGCAGCAGACCATTGCGCATGCTGCTGCACACCGGTCTGAAACCGTTGTAGACCATCGGCCAGGTTCTCGACAGAACACTCGATGTCAGCCTGACACAGCAGATCCGACAACCGGGTCGCCGCCGCCTGGCGGGCAGTTTCTACTTGCCGACGCTCATCGGCATCCCGCCCCAGAGCATCCATGCGCAGCCGCGATCGTTCAAATGATACGGCTTCCTGATCACGCTGCTTGCGGCGTTCACATTGCCGCAGAAACATCTTCCAGCCACCAGCGGGATCGGCGGAGGTGATGCCGACTTGGGTCAGGCCGGCAGAAAGGCGATCTATCGTCCCCTGTTCCACAGCTTGCGCCATCGTGAGCTGCTCGGCGGCCTGCTGGGCAGAGCGTCGCAACTGCTCGACGCCGGCCTTGGTCTGGAGCCAGTCATCCAGCCGCGCCGATAAGCTATCGAAAACGACTGAATCCAGCCGATCCTCTGAAGTGAGGCCCAGCCTCCGGCGTGCTACGGCCTCGTCAGAAGCCATCGTTTCACGAGTGGCAGCCAGATCGGCTTGTGCCTGCGTGAGCTCACGGTGAATGGCCCCGAGTTGGTCACTCAGCACCAAGTCCGTCGGCGGTTGCTCAGGTGCGGGCCGAGCGGCCTTGAAGGGATTGCAGCCGCGGCGAGTCGCGGGTGTCGGCTCCCCTCCCGAACGAATTGCTGCGGCCCTCTCTTCCAACTCGTTGAATTGCGTCTCGCTCATTCCGGTCTTGAGCCATTCAGCCTGTGCGGCAGTGACCCGGTGCTCGGCGGCTCGCAGCCGCGCCTGGCCACTTTCGACCTGCTGTTGCAGCCGTGCCAACCCCGTCGGTCCAAGCGTCTGTAACGGTTCGAGACCAGGTAGCACCGCGCTCAAAGTCCGCTCGGCGGCAAGCAGCTCGTCTGCGGCCGCCCGGTGCGCTTCCTCGGCGCGGGCTCGCGCTTCCGCTGCTCGCTGCCATTCGCGTGCCCGTGATTCGATGTCATGAATTTGGTCGTCGGACATGGGCGAAACATCGGCCAGTGCGGCAAGCCGCAGTTCGGTTTGCGCGACATCGGCTTCCGCCTGGCGCAGCGCCTCCTCTGCCGCCAGAGCCCGTGCTTCCACGCGCGGGTATTCTTCCGCCAGTCTCGTCCACTGATCCTGCGCGACCAGAATGTCGTCGCGCAGGTTCACAGGAAAAGCTGCCCACTCTGCGTACTGCACAAGCTCGGCCGAGCAGCGCTGCGCATCCTGAGCCGCCTCCTCCACTCCCTGCACCTGTCGCTGCAGCGCTTCGCGCTCCGCAAGTGAGCGTAGCAAACTGATCCTCTGGACCTCGCCTGTCGAGTGGGTCAGATCTAGCTCCGCCTGACGGCAAGCTTCGATCTGGGAGATCAACTCCTCACGCGCAGCGAAGACCCTCTGTCGCTCACTCTCAGCTTCTCGCATCGCCTTGACGTTCACCGCCAAGGGCCGAGTGTACGCACGCAGCGTTCCAACCTCAGCCTGGAGCGCCCGTTCGAGCTCGTTGAGCGCCTGGTCAACGTTCGTGTCGGACGAACCAGCCGCTGTCAGTCGAGCGATAGTTGCTGCGATGGTATCCGCCGAGGTACTTTCTAGCGCCACCAGTTCGGCTTGGCGCACACTGCACACGTTCTCGAACACGAGACGCGACAATCCCAACTGCGGCTCGGCAAAGAAGAGACGGCCCTGGGATGCGCTCTTGTACTGCCCCGTAACGTCGGTCCGCGGCAGACGGGTAAGGGAAGTGCTTAATTGCGGCGCAAACTGCCGCGTCACCCGGAACTGCTTTCCATCATCGAGCGCATAAAGAAGGCTTCCTCCATACGGCACGCCGGAATCCCACGGCTTGAAGGCGTCGAACAATTCGCGATGCTTTTGCGTGATATAACTCTCATCGAAGAAGCCAAACAGGAGCGCTACGATAGCGCGCTGCAGGGTTGACTTCCCGACTTCATTCGGGCCGTAGACGAGGTTGAGCCCAGGAGCGAAGGCGAACTTGCGGTCAACGAGCCGGCCGAAGCCCTTTAGGTGCATCTCAAGCAGTTTCATGATCGCGCACCTGCCTTCCCGCCAAGGCATCGAGAGCCAGCCCCAGGGCCTTTAGTGTGAGTTGGCGCTGCTGCGGATCCTGGATATTTGCCAAGCGATCCTGAAATCGTCGAGCAAGTAGGCCTCGCACTGTCTGTTCCTCCGAAAGACGGTCGAGATTCAGCGAGGATGATAATCGCGAGACGATCGATACGTGCGCAGGCGTTTCGAGGCGAGGGTGCAAGGTGCTGAGGTCAAGGGCGACGGGCGGTGTACCGACTAGGGTCATGCGGCACATCAATCGTTCATCAGCCCCGCCCGGCGCGACGGTGAGGACGTTCTTGATCTTGCGGACTGCCTCGTCGCCGTCTGCACAGTCGCTCACGTCGACGTCCGTGCGCCAGTAACGCCATTGCGCCACTCGAAGACGCTGCCAACTCGTCCGGCTATCCTCGATCGTGACGGTGACAAGTCCCCGGTCGCCTTCGCCGTCCTCCCACGCAAGCGGCTCCGGGCTGCCGCCCCACACCCAGAGTGGCGCGTCTTCTGGCCACTCGCCGGCCGCATGGGATCCGCCAGAGAGTACGAGGGTGAAACCCTGGCGCCGAACGGCGCCAAGATCTTGCTCAAAGCCCTTGCTGCGCTTATCACTTCCATGCCGCAACAACAAATGAATGCCGCTCTGGAAAGCCCCCAAAGCAGGAGCCATAGCCATAGCTCCTTCCTGTGATGCACCCCATAGATCGATGTCGGGCGCGAGCCTCACGGCAGTCAACTCGTTGGCGAAGATGTGTACGTTCGACGGCCAGCGCGTCAGCGCATAGAGCGAACGTGCCGTGTACGGGTCGGAATGGCCAGGGGCGATCACGACCGGGATGTTACCCAACCGAGCAAACTGCTGCGCTAGAAAGTCACCGGTGTCAGGCATAGCCGTGCGCTCATCGTATAGGTCGCCAGCAATCGTGACCGCGTCTACACGCTGGTCACGCGCAAGCGCCAAGATCCTGGCCAGGGCGGCTCGCAAGTCCGACCGGCGCCAGTCTCCAACGGCCGACGACACTCCATCTGCGGCGAAGGAAGCATCAAGGTGCAGATCGGAGAAGTGCAGCAGTCGATAAGCCATGCCTTACCTCACGTTCTGTCATCACACGGCGGTTTTCGTGCCACCGCCGTGCCGGGTGAACCGCGGACGCAGCCGCATCTTCACGGCCTTCTGCATGAAGACGCGCTCGGTCGCTTTCGTAGCCCAAACGTACGCGTCGCCTGGGTTCAATGCAGCTAGTTGAGCTGGAGTCAGGTCGCTGAGCGAGGTGATTGCCCGCTGCGCGTGTTTCAGCCACTGAGGTGAGTTGAAGCGATGCAGGATCACGAGCGACGATAGCTCGATGATCGCGGTAGGCAACGATGGCGGATCTTGGGACGCGATCAAGACCGAGACGCCCTGATGGCGCATCTGGCGAATCACGTCAACGATGTGGGCGGTCAGGTCAGGATTGTCCATGTACTTGTGCGCCTCATCGAAGACGATCAGCTTGTTGAAGGCTTCCTCTCTCCCTGCATTCGCAAAGATGTTGAGCATGACCACGAAGAGGCCAAGCGCCTCATCCTTGTCGATGAACTCGTCGCGCAGATCCACGATGATTAGGCGACCCGGGCGCAGCAGGTTAGCGAGACGATAGCCGTCATCGATGAACTGCGAGGCGAAATTCAAGCGAATGCGCGCAATGGTTTTTTGCTGGTCGCTCAGTTCCGAGTCTTCGATACGCTGCCGCAAGGTGTCCAGGGTCATCTGATCGCGCAACTCGCGCATGATCATGTTGATCTGCTTCATGTACATCTGGTTACCGGCCACCCCCATCAGGAAGCGCCAGTCTTTGATGTGCAATTCCGAAGAACTGAAGTAGATCGGAGCGACCGGCACGTTGGGGAATTCGGCCTGGCGCGCTGCAAGCTTATCGGCGGAGGTCAACACGAGCACATCGTGCAGCCCCGCGGGTGCCCCCCCGTAGTCTTGCGCCAGCACCTGGATTTCGCCAGCGTTTTGATTGGCGGATACCATGGAAACGAACTCTGGCGGATAATCCTGGCTCTCGTGGTAGTGGAATACCACGGTCGCCAGCGGCGCCGGCAAGCAGTTGACGCCGGCCGCGGTCTGGGCGGCCATCTCCACGATGGTTCCTACAGTGTAGGACTTGCCGCCACCCTGAACGCCGAACAAACTGATGGTGTTCGTGCCATTGAGATCCAGCGCGACGCGCTTGCCTGCGGCCATGCCCAGAAGGCCATACTGTCTTGACTTCGAGGTGTCCCCGAGCAGCACTTCATACGCTGGACCGCTCGGTGCTTGTGCCTCCTCGCGGCCTGGGCGCGAAGCAAGCTCGTCAACAGGGACGCCTGAATCGGAAACGGGTGGCACTTCGACCTGCAGTATAGGGCGAGCGGGTGCTGAAGGTTGTGCGTCCGTTTCGGAATGGGCTGGTGAAGTATCTGGCTCGATTGGCAGCGGCGGTTCGACAGCATGCGCAGCAGAACCCTCGCTTGGCTCTGGTGCCACCGACGGGCGCACTGGTTCTGGCGGGACACGTCGATCGGGCTTCGCGCCTTCTCGAACGGGCGGCTTCGGTTGCGCGGACGACTCATCGGGGACCAGCCTGGGCTTGTCCCCCATTTCGAAGTGCGTGCGTACGCGCTGATAGGAGGGATCGCTTTGAAGCGTCGTGTCCCGCACAATACGAGCCCGGTCTGCCGCGTACTGCTCAACCTCTTCGATCGCGGCCGGCTTCACCTGCGCCTGCTCCTGCAGTAGGGCACGCCGGCGCAAGCCGTTGTTGAGCAGTCGTTCCACGTAGTCCCGCCCCACCCTGTGATAGACCAGGCTGGCGTGCTCCTCATGCGTATCTACGCCGCTGCACCCAAGGTCGAAGATCAAGCCCACGCCGCCACACTCCAGCTGGTAGCCCTCGTCCAGGTCCTCAATGAAGGTCCGGAGCGGTTCCAAGGCTGCGTCGCTGACCAAGCCATAACGGTGCGACCGGGCCAGGTAGAAGCTCAGCAGCGAGATCAGTTCCTTCGACTTCAACTGACGATCGACCCGGTCCGGTGCAGCCAGTTGTGGGTCAAAGTGCTGGCGCAAAACCACCTCGCTATTCGCAATTTGGCCTTCGATGCGCTGCTGCAACGCCAGGTACGCGCTCACGCTGCTCAGGTCGGACACGAACTTGACTTCCACGATGTCAAAGCGCAACCGCCGTTCGACCGTATCACAAGACACCAATAGCAGGTCCCCGCGTCGAAGCGATACGTCACTACGCAGCTCCTCTTCGCGACTGGCGGCCGGAAACAAGTCACTGTGCGCATCAAGCGGCAACAGGATGCGGTCGGTTAGCAGATTGTATTGCTCAAGGAAGAGACGAGCCATCGCCAGACCAAGCGCCTCACCCACTTCGCTGGGAGCAGAGATCAACTTCAGCGCCAGGCGGCCACTGAGTGAACGCAGCAGACGGAGCAGGTAGAGCTCTACGCCCTCGCCGACCAGCAGGCTATGGTCCTCGAGCGCTGGACGGATGAGCCGACATACCTCGTCGACCGAACGCGTGGTGAGCAGGAGCCTCCCGGTATCGACGCCGCCGAATTCCGGCTTGAAGTCAAGAAGATACAAGGGCCTGTCATCCGGCGTATCGCTGTCGAAATACTCAAGGCCCAGGTGCCGGTCCAGCGTCATCACCCAGTCAGATGACTCATGGATTTGGTAGAGCAAGCCCTTATCGGCAACTCCAAGGTCTAGCTGGGCTGTAGGAATCGCAGATACCAGCCGACCGGCAGCGATGGAAGCCTGCAGCCGGCCGATCCGGCCGAGCAGCTCTGCGATGGCGACGCTGAGGGGCACCGCGCTCGCATCCAGCTCTTTGCGCGGCTCCGGCAGCAACTGCCGCTGCCAGGCATATCGGGATTCGTCGCCGGTGTACTCGGTGATCTGTTCCTGAATTAACCCGTGAAGAAAGGACGAGCGCCCGCGTGCAGGCGCTTGCAGGTTCACTTCGACAGGGAACAGGTCGCGCAAGATGGAGAGGTGCGCCTCGTAGTCCCGTGGACAAGTCTGAAAGTCCTGCAGGCTGTTGCGGCTGAAGTGGAGTTTCGGGTAGAGAGGATTGCGACCGGCCTCAGAAAAAGCATCGGCTTCCGCGCTAACCTGACGTGCTGGATTAAGCAGGGCATCGACCGCTTCTCCAACATCGTCTACGCCGCCGCGGTGAGTGAACAGGCGCAGTTCATAGCGCAGCTCAGGCCACCGCGCCTTCAGCCGCTCGCGTTCAATGTCAAGGATCGCGTCGACGACTAAGCCCGCGTCGCCGGGGTTGAAGGCATTGATCTTGAACGTACGGACATAGGGGTGCTGGACCAGGTAGCGGTGTATCTGGCGCGCCAGGGCATTCGCCCCGATGGCATCCGTCGCCAACGGCCGACGTGCGATTCCCAGTGCATCCTCAACTCGCGCCCTCAGGGTACCCGAGTCGCGTGCGTCCTCGTGCAAGTACAGGCTCCAGAAGGGCGTTAGAGGACCATGTTCGACATAGAAGTGCGGGATCCCTTCAGGATAGGCGTCGTGGGTTGGGCGAAGCACAGGAGGCAAGTTGACCGGTGCGAGGCCTCGGCGTAAAAAGGCACGGATATTTTTGTTCAGGGCCTCACCAGGATGCCCGCCTTCCACGGCACGGCGCACCCAGTCTTGT
This sequence comes from uncultured Anaerolineales bacterium, assembly GCA_964566325.1. Taxonomy (GTDB): domain Bacteria; phylum Chloroflexota; class Anaerolineae; order CG2-30-64-16; family CG2-30-64-16; genus JALOOB01. The sequence continues at coordinate 16,863 of CAZMIS010000011.1, read as the reverse complement.
GTTAACATACCGCGCTGCAGAAGCCACAGCAGGCGCAAGGGATGCGTCGGGCCGAGCAGGTAGACTCTCTCAGCTCCGCCGCCCTCAGCAGGCAACCTTACTTCGACGGTGTCGATGTCAAGGAACGTCGCGTCTGTCCGGCGTCGGCCATCCTCCGCGCGGATCGCCCGACCCTCGAAGTCCGACTCAATCTCTGCGAGCCAATCGCCATATGCCCGCGCATATGCGACGATAAGCTCGGCCTGGGCTGTGAGGTCGGTGGTGGCTGTAACTAGATCTGCAGGGCCTTGGCGGATCGCACCGAAGACAGCCGCCCGCGCGTTGACAAAGGCAGCCGGCATCCGCTCCGGTGCCCGGATGCCGCGGAGGACGGGAGTGACCTCCGCCCAGTCGTGTCCCGACGACAAATCCAGGCGCCAGCGGCCGAGTGTCTCAGGCTTCTGCAGAGTGTCGCTCTCGATCTGGCGCAGCCGATTGCTGAGAGGCAGCGTGAAGCGAATCTGGGCGTCATAGACAATGTTATAAGTCGCCTCAGTGCGTTTGCCTTTCGCGACCGCCCAGCCCGTGTGCTCCGCGCGCGGGACAACGTTGAATGGGTTCAGACCACGGTCGAGTGCAGCAAATTGGGCGAGCAACTGCGCTTCGGCGAAGGACTCGACGGTCAGGTTCCGAATCGGCTCGACTGGCGGTGCATCGTCTTTGTCGTTAGGGTTCGTTGGCGGAAGCCAAAACCAGACGTCCTCGCTTTCATGCCGGCGCTTGCTGTCAGGATTACTCGGGTCGCGCAGGATGCGTTCGCCGCAGGCTGCGACATCCTCCTCGTTGATAATATCCCCGCCTGCGGAATAGGCGCGAACGCGGAAGAAATACAAACCGTCTTCAACCTGGTTCTTGAAATCGGCCACCTTCAGCGTTTTGGACTGCTGAGCGCGGGCGCCTTTCGTTACCGGGATATTGGCGCTTTCCCAGGCAATTGCCCCAGCAGAGCCCGGCGTGTAGTCGTCGGTGCTGACGATTTCGATTCGGAAGTACGCTAAGTCGTCCACGAGGGCAGGCTTAGGGTCTGTTTCCCACTTGACCTTTACCGAGGTCGCGTGCTTCAAGTCGAGGTAGCGCGGGTTATCGGGGCCGATCGGGGACCTGGTGTCACGCGCGGGCAAATCCAGTTCTTCTACATCGATGAACACCCGCTTCGCGCCAGTCTGCTCTCCTTCGAAGCGCCAGCGGTCAAATGCCAGGTGGCGCTGCGCCGGATCGGTGGCAAGTAGCGCGCCCCACTTCGAGACCTCGGCTAGTGGCTGCCGCCGAAGGAACGCGTACAGATCGGCCTGGATCGTGTTGCCGACGAGCTTGAGTTGGTGAATGCGGCCGAGCAGCGGCCCGGCGGCACCCTGCAAGACCCTCAGCGAATCGGCGTTGCGGCCCAGTTGGCTTTTGATGCGATCAGGCGTGCGGAAGAGGCCGAAGTCGGGTATAAGGCCGAGCTGGTAGACGGCTGCACCGGCAACCGCAGCCGGATCGCTCGCAGCCTTCAGGTTCTCGGAAATTGTCAGGTAATAGCTGACAACCCTGTCGTCGCTCGCCGCTCCTAAGAGGTCGCGGCGATAGGCCAGAACCTGATCGGTGAGACGCTGTAGGTCCTCGGGCAACTGATCGCGCAGCCGCTTACGGAGCAGCGCAGGGACGTTGCCCAGCGGCAGTTCCCGAAAGGTGCTGATGTCAAACGAGTCCTCGGCGGGCGTGCGCAATCCGGGAGGGACGAACACGAGCAACGGGCGCCGTTCCGCGTTGCGCAACTCAATCAGGCGCGTGGCAGACACTTCCCACTTCTGAGTTGGCCGTTGCCACGGACCCAACAACAAGACCACATCGGCATCGACATGGGGCGCAAGATCGGCGCAGAGGTCGCGCATCGCCATTTCGGCTAACGCGCCGATACGAAGGCAGTGACCTGGCCGCGCCACGCGCAACTCGGCCAGGATCAGCTGGCGGACATGGTCGACCAGGATGCGCCGCAGCACCGCGGGCGACAGGTCGGTCGCCAGCGTCTCGAGCGGGTCGGACGCGCCGGCTTGTTGGAGGGCACTATCAGAGGTAAGCGTCATAGGGCCTCGTATTCGACTGAGTAGCGCGGCCGGATCACCTGAGCATTATAGGCATCACTGAGGTCGGTGTAGAAGCCAATTTCCCGCAGCCGCTGCTTCAGGTTGCCCAGGTTCTCGTTGAAAGCCTGATAATCCTGGATAGTGGCATCGGGCCAGCGGGGAGCGAGGCTGAGACCGTAGCGGCCCGACATCCACTTCACGAAATCGTCCACGAGGATAGGCCGCGCACGATATCTGCCGCCCGCACCGCCAACAGGCTCAAGGACGGCGATCTGCACTAGCATCTCCAGCATTCGGCTTGCTAGATGCCACCTGCGCTCGTTGTTCTTCCCCTTCCCCTGACGCAAAAGGCCCGTGGCCGTGTTCTTCATCAGGACTGAGTCCAACTGCTCTGTCAGGTACTTACGGTAGTAACGCGTCTTGTCTAGTGCGACCAATTCGACGAAGGTTTCAAGCGGGGACAAGCCTACCATGTTCTTGATCCCGCTGATCTCCGGCCGCCCCTTCTCGGCCTCGTCTCCGGGCAGGATATCACTGATACGGTCCTCAAAGTAGGTGTCGAGCCGCGCGGGGGGGTCGGCGAGCACGTCAACCGCGTCCTCAACTCGGGTCGGGCGCACATGCAGGGCGCTCTGCCCCCCCATGCTATCAGCGAAGCGGAAGATCTGGTTGACCAGCAAGACTGCGTAGATGTAATCGTTGATCCGACCGTAGTGCGCCGCGCTGTTTTCGCGCGAGAGCCCGGCCATGTGACTGTTCGGCGACTCACCCATGTCGACCAGGATCTCTGGGACGCGGAAGGGCCCGCTTGCTTCAGGGTTCTGGAAGGCGTATGGGCAGACGCGGAACGGATCGTCCGACTCGTCAGGACGGACGGGGCAGTTGAGGCATGTTGGGTGTGCGCGCTTGTCGGCCACCCAGCCGCAAAGCTGGTTGAAGAGCCGCAGCAGGTACAGGCCAAGGTGCAAGCCAAACGCGGTACGCAGGTACTCAATAAGGACCGGACGCGGGATCAGGTTCTCGTAGGCCAGCAACCGGCGTAGGTCATTGCACAACAGCCTGGCTTGGCCGAGGCACAGCGGGCGCTCGGGCTTGGCGCCCTCCCCGGAGGGCTTCTCATTCAGCAACTCGTTGTCGACCATCCGCACGATCATGAGCGTGTCAAGATCGAGCTCGGTGCGGCCATCATACGTGTCGCGGCTGCTCGCATCCATGCCCTTGCCCAGATACTCTGCGAGATCGCCAACGAGAGCAGGATCCCCCGCACGAATCATGCTGAAGAGGTGCTCCGGCGCGCGATAGTCCTTCGAGTACTTGGGGTTGCGTAGCTTGTAAGCATTCAAGTGCAGGGGACGCGGGGATGCCACCCTTTCTTTGTCTGGGTGACCCCGGAAAACCATGTCTACCAGGTCGCTGTAGACCCAGTCCTCGACCACGTCACTATAGGACTGAAACCCAGGCAGAGTGTCAAGGTGCTGGGTGATGAGCTCGCTCACCAGATTCTGCACCGTGACCTCGCGGCGGCCCGTCTTTGCGACCGGGCGTCGGCCATCGTACTTCAACAGCATGTACAGGCCGATCATGACCCGGTCCAGGTCGATATATTTGGGCTGCATCTCGCAGATGCGGGGATTGACGAATTCAAAATCCTTGCGGGTCAGGTTCATGCGTTTGCGCGCTCCTTCTCCAGGCGGCGCAGGCGTGCCACCGCGTTTCCTTCAAGACCTAACTCATAGAATTCCTGGTCGTCCCGGGTCAGCAAGAGCTGGCGGAACGGCAGGTGAGCCAGCGCGTTCTTGAAGATGACCAGGTTGACGAAATAACCCTGGATATCGTTCGGCGAGGGCACGAAGCCCGCCTTCATCTCGGCAAGCAGCTCGAGCACGTCAAGGGACACTTGCAGCTCGGCCCGGCGCGCGCCCCGGCGCTGCTGCGACGGGTCCTGTGGCTGGTGATAGAGAATCAGACGATCTGGGGTGTACTCCACATACCGCACGCTGGCGCCGTTGGCGCGCGCGATCTCGGCGCGAAAGTCGGCGGCCGGGAAAAGGCGGAACGATTTGATCCTCGCCTTTGGCTCCTGCCCCGCGCGGAGACACACGTACTTGCTGGCAAACTCCTCGTTCCGCGCGCCCTCGACTGCGGAAAGCCCGCGAATCAGGGTAGCTTTCAGGGAGTCGAGTTGATCCGGCTCCACAACTGCGCGCAGGAAGTCCTCCAGGTGGCGATACGGCAGCATGGCTTGCCAGGCGTCGTCGCGGCGCTCAAAGTAACCAATGCGCCGAAGCAGGCCGTGATAGGTGCGGCGCTCGGCCAAAGCTTCCGGCGACTGAAGCGCCTCCCATCCGTTCCGCAGACTGTCGCGCCAGAGGGCCAAAGGCTCGGTCTCAAGTGACGACCGCTTCTCGAACGCTAACATGGGTAACCCGGCTGGCCCCCGGAAGTGCAGCTCGCGGTCGGCGCCAGGGTTAGCGGTCTCCGCAGGGTCGATCTGCCGCAGCAAGGCTACCAGGCGATCGTCAGAGCGGCCCGGAGGAGGGGCGCCATCAGACGCAAACGCATTCACGTAGAGCAGCGTTAGCAAGTCTGCGGGGCGCAGTTCACGCGTCAGCAGCTCGGCGACGTCCGCACAGGAATGATCGCGGAAGATCAGCCAGGAGAGCGCGGAGCGCAGATCGCGCATGGTGATGTGCAACTGCCGTCGGAGATGGACGACCTCGAACAGACGCCGCAGCCGTTCGGCTACAGCCGGCCCAGACACCGGATCGCTGAGCGTGTCCGCGTTGTATTTGATGGGACACCTCATCCGCCAGCGGCACCCCTCGCAGGGAGTCCAATAGGCAGGCAGGAGGAATTTTAGAAGCTGCCGCTCGAAGATCGAAGTGCCAGCTTCGCCCCGCGGCTGTGCGACGACCGAGCGGCGATTCAAATCGACGATCAGCAGTGCCGGCGGTAGCTCCGTCCGCTCCTCGCTAAAGAAATCCAGGACATGCCGGCCCAGCGTGGAGAACTGCTCCCGGCCGACAGAACCCCCGAAGAAGTCGATCAAGCGACCTTCATTGATTGCGATGAGTAGCACGCGTCCCTCGTCAGGCGACTCGCCGTCACGGAACGGCGTAAAGAACTCCGTCAGCACCTGATCGTTAGCGCGCTCGGCGCCTTCGTCCTGCGACCCATCGTAATTGGTCTGGAACAAGCGACCGCGATGTTGGAACGTGCTGGCATTGGCCCCGATCGCTTCGACCTCGCCGCCCTGCCGTACCACTTCGTTTTCCAGGTTCTTGACAAAAGCCGTCTTGCCGTCGCCGGCGTTGCCCGTGATGATGACTAGCTGATATTGGCCATCGAGGATGGCTGGCCGCAGAGCGGTGTCGAGCAGCGTGTCCACATAGGTGAGCTTCGCCACGTCGTCGAGGCCGCGCGTGCCGCTGTTGTCGCGCCGCGCCTGGCTGTAACTCGTCAGGAAGCGCGTTACGTACGGGTTGTAGTCCGGCCGACCAAGCTCATCGGGCGCGAGCTGGATCTGAACCGCCGCCGGTGGGACGGGCGTCTCGATCAGGTAAAGGCCGTCCAGAGCCTGGAGATCTTGCCGGAAGCGCCGTGCGCTGCGATAACGGACAGCCCGATCCACAGACACTGCGCGTAGCAGCAATCCAGCGAGCTGCGGCGCCAAGTTCTCCACGTAAAGCTGGGGGTTGGCCGGTGAATCCTCCGCATTGGGACAGCGGTCAGGGTAAGGATGGCGCCCCGTAATCAGCTCGTAGAGCACGATACCCGTTGCAAACAGGTCGCACGAGGCATCCCAGCGGGCCATACCGGTATCGGGCAGCATGTAACCCGGTGTGCCGGTGTAAGTGCGACTTGCCTGACGAGCTTTTGCCGCAATGTTGAAGTCGATCAGCTTCAGCGTTTCGTCCGAGAGCATCAGGTTGGCCGGCTTGATGTCGCGGTGCAGCCAGCCGCTCTCCTTAAGGCGCATCCACTCGTTGTACTCGTCTGGTTCGAGTTCGTCTTGTCGGCCTTCCAGGTCCGCTAGCCGATCCACCTCCGGGTGAATGTACTCCAGCGCGGAGAGCAATTGGATGGCGCAGTCCACTGCCTGACGCACCGGCATGCGCTTTGAGCCGTCGGTGTACTTGACAAGGTCCTCGCCGTCCACGTATTCCGAGACGAGATAGAGGCGGCCCGAATTGAGCTGTCCCCAAGTATGAACCTTGACGATGTTTGGATGGTCCATCTCGAGCAGCGGCCGGGCCTCCTGCTTGAGCCAGTCCAATGACATGGCGGTGTCGTTGAACACCTTGAGCGCGTAGATGCGATCGAAGATGCCGTCATAGACCCGGTACACCTGGCCGGACCCGCCCGCCGCGAGCGCAGCCTGCACCTGATACTTGTGGTCGATGATGTCGCCAACAACGAAGCGCGAAGGGTCCATCTCGACCTGCGGCGCGGGCGAGGGCGCGGGCGGCGGTGGCTCGTCTACCGTGCCCGATGGTCGCTTGCGGATTGTCTGCAGCTCAGCAAGGACCTCGTCCGCGCTCTGCGGTCGCTCGGCCGGCTTGATCTTCGTCAGCCGGCGCACGAGATCGTTGAGCTGGGGTGGGACGTCCAGCGCACCCCAGGTGGTTGGCCCGCCTGCGGCGCCGCTCTGGGCCTGCGCCTCTTCGGGCGACGCGAACAGCGGCTGGCCGACGAGCATCTCGAACAGGATAACGCCGAGCGCATAGAGGTCGGCGGCCGGCACGGCGGTGACCGCGGGATTCAGCAATTCCGGGGCCAGGTAGGCGCGGGGGACAGCGGGGTCGCGCGGCGCCTGCGCCAGTGTGCGCGCGCCGCTCGCGCCCAGCCGCGCGTAGTCGAAGTTCATCAAGCGCGGGCTGCCGTCGCTGCCGATTAATACGTTCTCAGGCCGCAAATCCCGATGGATGACGCTGGCATCATGCGCAGCCTTCAAGCCCTGCGCGATGCCTTGCGCCAGCTCCAGCTTGCGCTCCATCGAAAGTGGGTTCCCCGAACTGAGCAGCGTCCGCAGGGTGCCCTGCTCTGACCAGTCCGTCACTTCGACGAACAGATTCGGGTCCTCGGGCGCGGCATCGAACGAGCGGAAGACAATCAGGTTGGGATGCGGGCCGATCCGCCTCAGCGCTTCGGACTCGCGGCGAATCTGCGCCGCGCGCTGCTCCAGCTCGGGCTGAGGCAGATAGGGATCGTACGAGAAGACGCGCAGGCGATAGGGTTGGTCCTCTTGCAACTGCGTGTGGCGCGCGAGGTACTCGGCGTCGCGGTCGCGCCGCGCCAGCGTCTCCAGGACCTCATAGGAGCCGAAGGCGAGCGGGCGGGACGAGCGACCGACAGCCGCCGTCCTGACGGCACTTTCGAGATAAGCGCGCTGCGGCCGCCAATCGCCTCCGCGGCCGCCCAACACCGCGGGGTCCATGAGGAAGGCAGGGAGGTCAGTGTAGCGGAACACCCGGTCGCGACACTGGCCTTTGAAGCTCAACTCGCCGCCTGCGTCCGCAATGGCAACGACCGCCTCCACCCACACGTCCTCGCAGGCCGGCTGCAGGCGTTGGATCTGGCTCTTGAGCACGCGCGCCTTTTGGTTCGCCGTCTTCCAGGGGTTAGGTCGGTAGTGCTGCCCGCCCACCACCCACGTATCGTCGTCCCCGCGTATGCCGCCGCGCCACCGTTTCACCTCGACGACATAGACCCCGTGCGGCGCGATGACGACGAGGTCGTACTCGAACGGAGGACGGCCGTTGTCGTAGATTTCGATATTCGGGATGAGGGTATAGGTGTCGGGAAGCGCGTCGCGCAGGTGGGCGACGACGAGTTGTTCGCCGTCATCCTGCGGGCGTGATCCGGGTACCATTCTGAGTTGAGCCATAGCACCTCTGCGTGCTGCAGGAAAGTCACAGATTTAGGTGACGAGAATCGGATCCGCAGGGAAGAGCTCAGGCTTTGAGCGCCCCCGCCAGAACCTCTTGCGCTTCATCCTCGATCCGCCTGGCTTGGCTTCGCAGATCAAGAACATCCAGAGTTTCTTTGCCCAACCGTCGAGCCAACTCGCTGTCGGCTCCAGGAATACGCAGTCTCGCGAAAGCAGAGCGCGGAATGGTCGGGATGGATGTGCCATAGGACTCGCGTATCAGGGCACGGCGTCCCGCTTCTGTTGACAGGAATAGGAACACGTAACCGCGCAGACCGGGATCGGTCACGCGAATCCTGGCCAGATGGTTTGACGCGGCACTGCCGACCATGAACTCATCAGCCCACGCAGGACGTCCCAGGAGTCCGTAGCGCTGACCATCTGCTTGCACAAGAATGAGCCCTGGTTGGCTGATGAGCAGCTCTGGCAGCTCGACTTGGCGCTTCGACAACCACAAACGCGGCTCCACTCGGAGTTGATAAACGTCAACACCACTCAGGTAGGGAACGCCGTCCCGGTTCACATAATTCCGCTTGAACTTGCCAGGCAACTGGACGGTTGCGATGTCTCCCAAGCTCGGACCGCTGCCCGTGTGCTCCCTGTACTCGACGGAGTGTCCGGCATGGTAAAAGGCATCGAGACGGGTTAGACCACGAAGCAACACTGCGTCGACAGCAAAAGACCATTCGTCGGGCCAGCGTGATTTGTATTTGCTAGGAATACCGAGCACTTCAGCATTAATGCGACCAAGCAGCCGAGCCAAGTCAGAGTTGGCCTGTTCCCGCAGGCGGGACGACTCCTCAATTAGATCTGCAATGTGCGTTTCAGTCGCTGTACTGAACCGAGGAACCGGTAAGCCGCCCACAAAGTCCGGTTCTATTGTATCCACAATCGACCCGAATGTACCTGACCTAAGGAGCGCCTTCCCCATCGCGCCACTGAGGAATGCATACAGGTAGCCGGGAGCGATCCTGCGCTCATCCGGAACGACTCGTAGAATATGCTCAGAGCCCGCTAAGCCGTCCATATCCTTTCGTGAGTAGACCACATTTCCAATCGTTCCAGACCGCGAAATAAGGGTCCACCGCCGTTGCAGAATGAGCGGCTTCAACCCAGGCTGCTTGCGCGAGATCAGCTTGGCTCCATCAAAGGATGCCAACAGCATATCCGAACTTGAGAGGAAAGGGATTCCTTCGCTCGGGTCAGTCACGTAGATACGTCTCGCCCTCCCACCGATGAATATCCCGCCACGCACGCACAAGTCGCCAACTCGGTCAATTCGGCGGCTCGAGTAGACCGGCGAAGCCTCTCTTACGGTATTTGTATGCCCGGCGGTCGGAGTTGCGGTCTGGCTCGCCCACTGCCTGAGGGCGTGCAGCGCAAGCACACCTTCGCTGGCATGATAGCTGGCGTCGAGGCGCCGTCCAGCATCGCCTAGTTGCCCTGCCGTCGTGGTCGCTACCTTCATGCCAGCGCCTGCCCCGTCACGCGGTACTGCCCGTACGTCTCGCCGATCCGTGGCAGATCGTCGTCGACCCGCTTCTCCTGGAACGGCACATTCACCACCCGCCAGCGGTGGTTGAGCCGGCGCTTCACGTCGCGGCGGCCCGAGTAGATGACCTCTGCCCCATCAGGGTCGCGCGCGTACACCGTGTTGCCGCGGCGGTCGTGGCCCACTGTTTCGGCGATGGCCATGAAGACCGAATAGTCCTCGGCAATCTCCGCGGCCACGCGCATTTCGTCTCTGGACTTGCGGCGGAGGAAGAGGAGGCTCGCCTGCACGCCCACCTGCGGCAAGAAGGCCTCGACCGGCAGATCGACACTCGCCAGCACCTGGCAGTGCGTCAGGATCCAGTAGCGAATGTACTCCGCATCGGGATTGCCAAGAATGCCGTCGGGAAGGACGATGGCGATCTTGCCGGTGCCCGGCTTGGCCCATTCCACGCACCGCTCCACAAACAGCACTTCTGGTGCAACGCTGCGCTGCAGGCTTGATTCGCGGATAAAGCGTCCCTCCCGGTCCTGCGACCAGCGATGGCCGAGGTCAAACCGGTCGAGGATGTGCGGGTCGTCGATGGGAATCTTGGCGCCGAAGGGTGGATTGGTGAAAACAAAGTCAAAAGTGCCCAGGTCGGCGGTAAGCCGCGCGCGGACGGGGTCGGGCCACGCAGCAAGGGGCTCATCCTCCCAATCGCGTTGTAGATCCACGACGTTGTGACGGCCAAGCATCAGGGGATATTCGAGCGAGTTAAACGAGAGGATGTTGCCGTGGCCGTCGTTGTTGAGGATCATGTTCATGCGCGCGGCGCGCTTGAGGTCCGGATCGAAGTCGATCCCATAGAGGCAATGCTCCGCGAACCCCCGGACTATGGCCCCCTTGTCGGGCTCTTCCTCAAGGTGATGCAGGCGCAGCAGGGGGTGCTCGTCCGGATAGAGCTGGTCCGCTAGCTTCGAGCGTACATGGTCGAGCGCGTAGGTCAGGAAGCGCCCGCTGCCACAGGCGGGATCCAGGATTCGCGGCCAGCTGCTCCGGTCGGTCAGGTCAGGACCGCCGGGGTCCATCATCTGGACCATCAAGCGTATCACGTTGGTGGGGGTGAAGAACTGGCCGCGCTGCTGCTTAAGCATGCTCGACGTGATCTCCTCGTAGGCCGCGCCCTTCACGTCCACGTCGGTGTCCAGGAGGTTGTAGCGGCTCAACTCGCCGACGGCAAAGGCTAGGACGCGATCGTTCAGGTCAATGATATCGCGATCGGTGAAGACACTGGCATAGTTGGGGTCGGCCTTCACCTCGTCGAACAGCGCGCGAATGCGGCCAGCGATGGCCTTCTGACCTTCCGGCGTGTTGCGCTCGGTGCCCTTCACCCAGAAGCGCCGTCTGCCGGGTTTCCTCTCGTCGTGAATCTTGCAGAAGATCAGGTTGAGTACCTGCCAGAACGCGGCGTCCTTCTTCAGCCCCTGATTGCCGTAGATGTAATCATGGACGCGGGCGAACGTGCGCACGAGGTTGTCGCCGGTGGCGATGCGTCCGGTTTGGCGGTCCGGGCGGTCCAGATCTGCCGCTGTTTCGCCATTTCCGGGCAGATCGTAGAGATCGACGTACTCTGGCTGGAGCCGACCGGCGGCCAGCTTCTGCTTGAAGACGAGGTCCGTGCCGTTCGTCCACAAGCCATAGTCGCAGGCAGGGAGCGCGCCCATGACCTGTTCCAGCGAGTCAACTCCGCGCTTGGGATCGTTGGCTTTCGTGCTTGGCGGCTGGGTTAGGCACACGCGAATGATATGCGCAGGATTCGTCTTCCGAGCGCCTTCAGGAAAAACTCCTACGTTGACGCGTGTCCGTACCTTGCGGCTGCGACCCTCGCCATCGATGACCTCATAGACAAGCGGGAGATCACGCGCGAGCTGGGTATGATCAAAGAGGTACTCGTCGACAAGGGAGCGCGCCACGGTCTGAAGCGTCCGTTCGGCAGGCGAGTCGGCGACCGATTGGTTGGTTATGAAGTCTTGGACTTGACCTTCGGCCAGGGCCTCTGCGGCTTCGTCCGCCGCATCGTCGCGCGGCGATTCAGGCGCGGGGCTTCCGCTGGTCAAATACATAATGCTACTCCATGATGATTTGATAATGTGGAGTGGGTATGGACGGATAACGTCGCCGAGAGTGCCCCAATCCTTCAATTTTCGTTCAGAGCATAGCATAGCGTCGCACAATGAACAAGGAGCGAAGAACTGCCGGCCCCGTCATCACTCAACAGCGCTTGATCAAGCGGCGCAACCACATTGAAGTCGTTGTTGATGCTTGCGGCGGCGGCACGAACGGAGGTGTCATGTCCGACGAGAGCTGATAGGCCACGGGGGCAAATGCGCTCCCGCCGCGCGGGCCGTGGGCAACGCGGCGCTCATCCTGCTCTTCGGCGGCGCGATCCTGCGCGTCCTGCGCCGGTTCAAGCGCCGGTTCGGCTTCGAGCTGGAGCCCGAAGTGCGGCTGGCGGGGCCCGCGCAGGAACCAGTTGTCTAGACGATCTCGATCCCGTCGCCCTCGACGACCTCGCCGATCACCCAGGTCTCCTGATCCCGCTCGCTGCAGAAGTGCTCGAACGCGCCCAGGTTCGCCGCGGGCACCGCGATAAGCAGCCCGCCGGAGGTCTGAGGATCGTGGAGCAGCATCTGCTGCCAGTCCGACAGGTTTCTGGCAAACGTGAGCAGTTGGCCATAGAACGCCTGGTTACTGAACGCGCCGCCCGCGAATGTCCACGCCTCGGCGTAACCGAGGGCCCCGGGGAGCCACGGCAGGTCGTCGAACCGGATGCGGAAGCGCACCTGCGCGGCATCGCTCATCTCCAGCGCATGGCCCAGGAATCCGAAGCCGGTGATGTCGGTGACGGCACGCACGCCGGACGCCTGGCAGGCCTGGGCCGCGACCCGATTGAGGCGCATCATGCTGCGAACGGCCGCGTCGAGGTGTTCGGGCGCGGCCGTGTCGCGCTTGACCGCGGTCGTAATCACCCCGGTTCCCAGGGGCTTAGTCAGCACCAGCGCATCGCCGGGCCGCGCGCCGCCCTTCGTCATGATGCGATCGGGGTGGACGATGCCGGTCACCGCCAGGCCGTATTTCGGCTCCTTGTCCTGGATCGTGTGGCCGCCCGCGATCGCGGCGCCGACCGATCGCACGACCTCGGCGCCGCCGCGCAGGATCTCGGCCAGCACGGAGGCCGGCACGTTGGGCGGGAAAGCAGCAATATTGAGCGCGAACAGGACCTCACCGCCCATGGCGTACACATCGCTGAGCGCGTTCGCGGCCGCGATCGCGCCGTACTCGTAGGGCGTATCGACGATGGGCGTGAAGAAGTCGACGGTCTGGATCAGCGCCTGGTCGTCGTTCAGCCGGTAGACGGCCGCATCGTCCGGCGCGCCAAGACCGACCAACAACTCGGGGTATTGGCCGGCAGGGAAAAGGTTGTCGAAGACGCGCAGAACCTGCGCAAGCTGCTCAGGCGGCAGCTTGGAGGCTCAGCCTGCGCAGGAGCTCAGACTGGTGAGCTTCAGAATCTCTTCTCGGGTCACAAAAATACTCCCGCCCGGCGGTCCGTGCATCGGGCGGGAGTGATTATAGGGGGTGTCGACGGGCGGGTCAAACGCTGTCGGCAGGTTCAGCAGGGTCCTGGTCTGCGTCGGGCAGATCGCCTTCTTTCTCGACGAGCAAGGTGCAGTTGGTGAGCAGCGCGGCGATGGCCCCCAGGGCGGCCAGCTGTGGCAGCAGCAGTGCGCCCACCACGCCCACGGTCAAGGGGAAGTCGACGATGGTCTTGCCTTCATCGTTCTTGATGGTCACGCGGCGAATGTTGCCCTGTCGCACGAGATCCTTGATCTTGGCGACGATCTGCTCTCCCTGCAGCTCGAACTCCTCAGTGTGCACTTTCTGATCCGTCATACTGCCTCCTGTTTGGGATGGTGAGGTGTTCACTCTGCTATACGAGTCGCGGCGGCCGGGGTTGCGCGGCCCGCCCGGCATTGTGAGATGCATTTGACAATACTCGCACTTACGGGTACAAAAGAGGTCACCGTGGAAGACCGGCGGGATTTGAGTCGCGCACTTCTTCGCCACCCTGGAGATCGCCATGTTCCTGATGTTCCTCATCATACAAAGCGAGGACGCGGACGTCCTGACGCGGCGTCTCAACAACGCGGGTGTGCGGGTAACCCGGCTCAACACGATGGGCGCATTTCTGTCGCGCGGCAACGTCACGTTCCTGGTGGGCGCTCGTGAGGAAGAAGTCGAGCGGGTGATGGACGTGGTGCGTCGAACCTGCCACACGCGCAAGCGCTACATGAATCCACTGCCGTCCGGCGCCGAGCCTGCCCATCTCGCGATGGCTGCGCCGGCCTATCCGTTGGAGGTCATCGTCGGCGGCGCCACAGTGTTCGTCATACCGGTCGCGCGTTTCGCTCGCCTGGGGCGCGGGATCTCACCGGACGAGAACGAGACATCCCCATCCACGACTGGAGGTCAAGGCATGCAGATGGTAGTGAGCATCGTGGGTGCAGACGATGCCGAACCCGTGACCCGGGCACTGATCGCAGCGCGCTATCGCGTCACGCGCATGAACACCGCGGGCGGCTTCTTCCGCCGCGGTAACGTCACGTTGCTGATCGGGGTCGAGGAGTCGGAGGTCGATGACGTCCTGCGCGTGATCGACACGAATGTCCGCCAGCGCGCGCAGGCCAATCCGGTCGAGTCCGGCATGCCGATGTACGGCGCCACCGTGTTCGTTCTCGACGCGGCCCGTTTCGAACGCCTCTAGGAACTTCCGCGGCCCCGCCTAACCGATCAGGAGCGACTCCTCGGGGTAGAAGATCGGCTGAGGCGGCCTGGGCTTCGCGAGCGCGACCACGATCGTCAGCGCCCCCAACCTGCCCCAGAACATCATCGCCATAATGATCAGCTGGCCGAAAAGACTGAGCTGACCGGTAAACGAGAGCGACATGCCGGTCGTGGCAAAAGCAGAGACCACCTCGAACAGCGCCACCGTGGCCGAAACGGGGTGCGTGATCAGGATCAGCCATGCGGCCGCGCCGACCACCAGGAGTGACACGGTGAGCACCGCACCGGCCCGGCGCACGGTCTCCGCGGCCAGCGTGCGGTGTCCCACCCGGGTGTCCGGCAGGCCGCGCACGTAGGACCAGAGCGACAGGATCATGACCGCAAACGTCCCGGTGGTGATGCCCCCGCCCATGGAGGCGGGCGCGGAGCCGATGAACATGAGCGGCATGAGGAGCCACCGGCTGGCTTCGGTGAGGCTTTCCCAGCTCGGCAGCACGGCGAAGCCCGCGGTGCGGGCAGAGACGGCCTGAAAGACGGCGAGCTGCACGGCCCGGAGGGGGGGCGTGCCGGAGAGCGATGCACCGGCTTCGCCGATCAGGATGCCGATTGTTCCAACGAGTATGAGCGCCGCGTAGCTCCCCAACGTGACGCGCGTGTGCAACATCAGGCGCCTGCGGTGCTCGGGCCAGGTCAGCAGGTCGGCGATGACCGGGATGCCTAGTCCCCCCAATACGACGAGCGATCCGATCACGCTGAGGCTGAAGCCGTCGGTGGGAAACGTCGGGTTGGGTATCGAGGACCCCGTAAACAGCTCGAAGCCGGCATTGCAGAACGCCGACGCCGCGTGGAACACGGCGTAAAACGCGGCGGTCGCCGGCCCCAACTCATCCACCCAGTTCAGCCAGAGCTGCATCGCGCCGATGATCTGAATGACGAAGCTTGTCAGGATCACGCGCCAGGTGACGGTCAGGATGGCCCGCGGCTCGGGCAGGCCCAGCGAATCGCGCAGGGCCAGCCGGTCTGCCAGGTAGATCTTGCGGCCCAGCAGCCGGAGGATTACCACCGCGCCGGCCATGAACCCCACACCGCCGATCTCGATCAGCACGAGCAGTACGACTTGGCCGAAGCGGGTCAGGTCACTGGCAGGCGTGATGTTGGACAGGCCCGTGACCGCCAGTGCGGAGGTGGCGGTGAAGGCCGCCTCGTTGAGCCTGAGGGGTCGGGTGGCTGCCTGTGGCAGGGCGAGTGCCAGTGTCCCGACGACGACGAGGAGTGCGAGCCCGCCGATCAACTTTATCGCCGAAGGCTGCAAATCGTGCCGGCTGGGCTGTCGCTGGCCGGACGTCCGGAAGCTCATCTACGAGACCTCTATGAGTGCGTCGGTCTGTTCGTTCGTGCCGATGGCGATGAGGATGTCGCCCTTATCGAACACGAAGTCCGCAGGCGGCGCGACGATAACCTCATCCCCCCGCTTCACGGCCATCAGCGTCACGCCCCAGCGCGCGCGCAGCTCCGTGTCGCGAAGGGTCCGGCCGGCGAAGCCGGGCGGCGTCTGGAATTCGATGACGCTGTGTTGCGTCCCTACGGCCAGTTGTTCGAGCAGCAACGGTGCGGTCAGCGAGTGGGCCAGGCGCTGGCCCGCTTCATACTCGGGCAGGATGACGCGGTCGGCGCCGACTTTGAGTAGCACTGCTTGTTGGCGCTCGCTGAGCGCCTTGCACACCACCTTCTGAACCCCCAGGCTCTTCAGTGCGACGGTGGTCAGGACGTTGCTCTCGAAATCCTGGCCGATCGCGACAATCACCGTGTCGAAGGACGTGATGTCCAGTGCCCGCAAGGCATCTTCGTCGGTGGAATCCAGTGCGACCGTCTGGGTCAACTCGTCGGCCAGGTCCTGGACGATCTGACGATCGTGGTCGATGCCCAACACTGTGAAACCGCGGTGCACGAGATTCAGGGCAACACCGCGTCCGAACCGGCCCAGGCCGATCACTGCGAATTCAGGACGAGCGTTTCTCCGAGCCATCGAATCACTCCTTCAACCGCTGAATGTAGTGTTCCTGCCTGAGGCATGTACCAAACTGTGCTATCTTTGTCCATCAGATTGACTGCCCTATGGACGATTATGCGCCGGGAACCTTGCGCGCATATTATACAATACTGTCGCCACAGGACAGGCAACATCAAGCACCGATCGTGAGGAAGTCATTATGCCAAAGATTGCAGTCACCGGGAAGGGCGGCGTGGGCAAGACGACCCTGACAGCGCTTCTGTCGAATGCGTATCGCGAGCGAGGACAGGATGTCATCGCCATCGATGCCGACCCGGCAGGCAATTTGGGTTTGGCCTTCGGCCTGAGCGCGCAACTCGACGCCGAGCTCAAGCCGATCTCGGAGATGGAGTCGTTGATCTACGAGCGTACGGGCGCGCAGCCAGGCACCGTGGGAGGCTGGTTCAAGCTGAATCCCAAGGTGGACGACATCCCCGAGACGTTGAGCATCACGCATCGC